>NZ_JAVUPQ010000029.1:0-46738 GCF_032029835.1 Escherichia sp. AM3
CGAGGCATCGTCTTAACGAGGCACCGAGGCGTCGCATTCTTCAGATGGTTCAACCCTTAAGTTAGCGCTTATGGGAGTGATCCCCGCCACTTTTCAGGTGCTCGCATATCTTCAACGCACCCTAATTTTACCCAAGCCTGCCCACGGGCAGGCTTTTGGGGAGGTTAGCGGGTCAGGTCGTCAAAAAACTTCTTCACACCATCAAAGAAGCTCTTTGAGCGCGGGCTGTTGTGCTCACCGGTTGGGCCACCGAAGCTTTCTTGCAGCTCTTGCAGCAGCTGTTTCTGCTTCTCGTTCAGGCCTACCGGTGTTTCGACGACAACGCGGCACAGTAAATCACCCTGTGCGCCACCGCGGACAGACTTGACGCCTTTACCGCGCATACGGAACAGCTTACCAGTCTGGGTTTCGCCAGGCACTTTCAGTTTGACGCGACCATCAAGGGTCGGTACTTCGATTTCGCCACCCAGCGCCGCCATAGCGAAGTTGATCGGGACTTCGCAATACAGGTTGTTGCCTTCACGCTCGAAAATCGGGTGCTGTTTAACCTGAACCTGAACGTACAGATCGCCTGCCGGTGCGCCATGCTCGCCCGCTTCACCTTCGCCCGCAAGACGGATGCGGTCTCCAGTGTCCACCCCTGCCGGGATTTTAACGGACAGCGTTTTGCTGCGCTCAACACGACCATGACCATGACATTTGTTGCACGGATCTTTGATCAGCGTACCGCGGCCCTGACAGTGTGGACAGGTCTGCTGCACGGCAAAGAAACCCTGACGCATCTGCACCTGACCAGAACCATGACAGGTCGGACAGGTCTGCGGCTGTGTACCTGGTTTTGCACCGCTACCGTGGCAAACGTCACACTCTTCCAGAGTCGGAATGCGGATCTCTTTGGTCACGCCACGTACAGCTTCTTCGAGGGTGAGCTCCATGTTATAGCGTAAATCAGCACCGCGCGCCGCACGTTGACGACCACGTCCGCCGCCAAAAATATCGCCGAAAACGTCACCAAAAATATCGCTGAAGTCTGCGCCGCCGCCAAAACCGCCGCCGCCCATACCGCCTTGCTCAAACGCAGCATGACCATACTGATCATATGCCGCACGTTTTTGCGAGTCGGTCAGAACTTCATAAGCTTCCTTGATCTCTTTAAATTTCGCCTCGGCCTCTTTGTCACCCTGGTTACGGTCCGGGTGGTATTTCATGGCCAGGCGTTTGTAGGCCTTTTTGATTTCACGCTCTTCCGCTGTTTTGGAAACGCCTAAAATCTCGTAATAATCTTGCTTAGCCATCTTTTTTAAATTGCCCCTAGATGAATGCACGGGCGGAGAGGAAATTCCCCTTCGCCCGTGTCAGTATAATTACCCGTTTATAGGGCGATTATTTTTTGTCTTTGACTTCTTCAAATTCAGCGTCGACAACATCGTCATCTTTCGCGTTGTTTGCAGAAGCATCAGCACCGGCAGTCTGCTGCTGGGCATGTTGCTGCTGGGCGATTTCCATCAGTTTCTGGGAAACCTGTGCCAGCTCCTGCATTTTCGCTTCGATAGCGGCTTTGTCTTCACCTTTCAGAGCAGTTTCCAGTGCAGTCAGTGCAGACTCGATAGCAGTTTTGTCGTCAGCCGGCAGTTTGTCGCCTGCTTCTTCAACCTGCTTACGGGTGCTGTGCAGCAGATGGTCGCCCTGGTTGCGAGTCTGTACCAGCTCTTCAAACTTACGGTCAGCTTCGGCGTTAGCTTCTGCGTCGCGTACCATTTTCTGGATTTCATCTTCGTTCAGACCAGAAGACGCCTTGATGGTGATCTTCTGCTCTTTACCGCTGTTTTTATCTTTCGCGGAAACGTGCAGGATACCGTCAGCATCGATATCGAAGGTAACTTCGATCTGCGGCATGCCGCGCGGTGCCGGGTTGATACCATCCAGGTTGAACTGACCCAGAGATTTGTTATCAGCCGCACGTTTACGTTCACCCTGCAGCACATGGATGGTTACCGCAGACTGGTTGTCTTCAGCGGTAGAGAACACCTGGCTGTGCTTGGTCGGGATAGTGGTGTTTTTCGCGATCAGCGTCGTCATCACACCGCCCATGGTTTCGATACCCAGAGACAGCGGGGTAACGTCCAGCAGCAGTACGTCTTTCACGTCACCAGTCAGAACACCACCCTGAACAGCAGCACCGATTGCTACAGCTTCGTCCGGGTTAACGTCTTTACGCGGCTCTTTACCAAAGAACTCAGCAACTTTCTTCTGAACCATTGGCATACGAGTCTGACCACCAACGAGGATAACGTCGTCGATATCAGATACGGACAGGCCAGCGTCCTGCAGTGCAACTTTCAGCGGCTCAATGGAACGGTTTACCAGATCTTCAACCAGGCTTTCCAGTTTCGCACGAGTCACTTTGATGTTCATGTGTTTCGGACCGGTCGCATCTGCAGTGATGTACGGCAGGTTAACGTCGGTCTGCTGAGCGGAAGACAGTTCGATTTTCGCTTTTTCTGCCGCTTCTTTCAGGCGCTGCATTGCCAGCGGATCGTTGCGCAGGTCAATGCCCTGATCTTTCTTGAATTCTTCAACCAGGTAGTTGATCAGACGGCTGTCGAAGTCTTCACCACCCAGGTGGGTATCACCGTTGGTAGCCAGAACTTCGAAGGTTTTTTCGCCGTCAACTTCGTCGATTTCGATAATAGAAATATCGAAAGTACCACCACCCAGGTCATAAACCGCGATAGTACGGTTGCCAGTACCTTTGTCCAGACCGTAAGCCAGCGCAGCTGCGGTCGGTTCGTTGATGATACGTTTTACTTCCAGACCAGCGATACGGCCTGCGTCTTTGGTTGCCTGACGCTGAGCATCGTTAAAGTATGCCGGTACGGTGATAACAGCTTCAGTTACCGGTTCACCCAAGTAATCTTCAGCGGTTTTCTTCATTTTTTTCAGCACTTCAGCAGAAATCTGCGGCGGTGCCATTTTCTGGCCTTTAACTTCGACCCATGCGTCGCCGTTATCAGCAGCAATAATTTTGAACGGCATGATGGAAACATCACGCTGTACTTCTTCGTCCTGGAAGCGGCGGCCAATCAGGCGTTTAATCGCAAACAGGGTGTTTTGCGGGTTTGTCACTGCCTGACGTTTAGCCGGCTGACCAACCAGAGTTTCACCATCCTGGGTATAGGCAATGATAGAAGGCGTGGTGCGATCGCCTTCGGCGTTCTCCAGCACGCGAGGAGTGGTGCCATCCATAATCGCTACACAAGAGTTGGTAGTACCCAGGTCGATACCAATTATTTTACCCATCTAAACGTCTCCACTATATATTCGGTCATCATGTGGTTGTGAGTCTGTAATAGGGGCGAAACGTCTGGTTTCAACTGCCCAATTTCATTTTTTTGCAGACTCACTCACTGCGGTTGACTACTAAATGGGGTCGTAACCCACGTCATCAAGGGGGAGATGCAAAAATTTTTTGTGCTTTTGCGCAGAAATTTCGCGATATGGCAGGACAAGACGTAAAATTGACAGCAATTTTATTCATATAAAGAATGAATCGCAGCCAAGGCATTCATCAAAAAATTGTAATAAAAAGAAAAGATTACGTACCTGAATCTTCTCTTTATCAGCAGTAAACTAGTGGATATTCATCCCTCTACCTCTTCCCACTAAGAGAATCCTTATGAAATCCGTTTTTACGATTTCCGCCAGCCTGGCGATTAGCCTGATGCTGTGCTGCACGGCGCAGGCAAACGACCATAAACTCCTCGGCGTCATTGCAATGCCGCGTAACGAAACCAACGATCTGGCGCTGAAACTTCCTGTTTGTCGCATTGTGAAACGCATACAACTCTCTGCCGACCATGGCGATTTACAGTTAAGCGGTGCATCGGTTTATTTCAAAGCCGCCCGTAGCGCCAGTCAGAGTCTGAATATTCCTTCAGAAATAAAAGAAGGGCAAACCACTGACTGGATCAACATTAACAGTGATAACGACAATAAACGCTGCGTCTCAAAAATCACCTTTTCCGGTCATACGGTGAACTCATCGGATATGGCCACGCTGAAAATTATCGGCGACGACTAACGCCAGAATATAGAAACCACAAAAAATGAATGTTAATTACCTGAATGATTCAGATCTGGATTTTCTTCAGCATTGTAGTGAGGAACAGTTGGCAAATTTCGCCCGATTGCTCACCCATAATGAAAAAGGCAAAACTCGCCTCTCCAGCGTACTGATGCGCAACGAACTGTTTAAATCGATGGAAGGGCATCCCGAGCAACATCGCCGCAACTGGCAGCTGATTGCTGGAGAATTACAGCATTTTGGTGGCGATAGTATCGCCAACAAACTGCGCGGACACGGTAAATTGTATCGGGCCATTTTGCTCGATGTTTCAAAACGATTGAAGCTGAAAGCCGACAAAGAGATGTCTACGTTTGAGATTGAGCAACAGTTACTGGAACAATTTCTGCGTAACACCTGGAAGAATATGGACGAGGAACATAAGCAGGAGTTTCTGCACGCGGTCGATGCCAGGGTGAATGAGCTGGAAGAGCTGCTGCCGCTGCTGATGAAAGACAAATTATTGGCAAAAGGCGTGTCGCATTTGCTTTCCAGCCAACTGACCCGCATTTTACGCACCCACGCAGCAATGAGCGTGCTTGGGCATGGTTTGCTGCGCGGCGCGGGTCTGGGAGGCCCTGTGGGCGCAGCATTAAATGGGGTTAAAGCGGTCAGCGGCAGTGCCTATCGCGTGACAATTCCAGCCGTACTGCAAATCGCCTGCCTGCGCCGGATGGTTAGCGCCACTCAGGTCTGACACCGTAAACCGGGGAAAATTTTCATTTTCCCCTCAAAAGATCGTAGACACTGCCCCACTGGCTGATTATTATGCCGCGCCCTGAAAACACTACAGTTATTCAGGGAAATTATTTCACCATTCATTCGATGATGATTTTTGAGGAATTATGGGCAACACTAAGTTGGCTAATCCGGCACCGCTGGGCCTGATGGGCTTCGGCATGACCACCATTCTGCTTAACCTGCACAACGTGGGTTATTTCGCTCTGGACGGTATTATTCTTGCCATGGGCATTTTCTACGGCGGCATCGCGCAAATTTTTGCCGGTCTGCTGGAGTACAAAAAAGGCAACACTTTCGGTTTAACCGCATTCACCTCTTACGGTTCTTTCTGGCTGACGCTGGTTGCGATTCTGCTGATGCCGAAACTGGGTCTGACCGATGCGCCAAATGCACAGTTCCTTGGTGTCTACCTGGGTCTGTGGGGCGTATTTACGCTGTTTATGTTCTTCGGCACGCTGAAAGGCGCACGCGTTCTGCAATTCGTTTTCTTTAGCCTGACCGTGCTGTTTGCCCTGCTGGCGATCGGTAACATTGCCGGTAACGCCGCAATCATCCACTTTGCCGGCTGGATTGGTCTGATCTGCGGTGCCAGCGCAATCTATCTGGCGATGGGTGAAGTACTGAACGAGCAGTTTGGTCGCACCGTTCTGCCGATTGGTGAATCCCACTAATTGTTTTGAGATCCCCCCGCTCGGGGGGATTTTTTTATTCGCTAACGTCGCGTCTTGCACTCTTCGGTCTGAATGCAGCAACCACTTCTGGTGCCGTTTCAACGTATGGCCCTTCCAGCAACTGAATGCAGTACGGTACGCTGGCAAAAATACCGTGTACCACAACGTTACCCGCTGCGTCCTTCACACCTTCCAGCGTCTCTTTAATAGACTTCGGCTGACCGGGTAAGTTAAGGATCAGCGCCTGTTTGCGAATCACACCAACCTGACGCGAAAGGATCGCAGTTGGTACAAAATGCAGGCTTATCTGGCGCATCTGTTCACCAAAGCCAGGCATCTCGCGGTCCGCTACTGCCAGCGTCGCATCGGGCGTTACGTCACGACGCGCCGGGCCAGTTCCGCCCGTGGTGAGCACCAGATGGCAACTCATTTCATCCACTAGCTCACACAACGTTTGCTCGATGATCGCCTGCTCATCGGGGATTAAGCGGGTTTCCAGTTCAAACGGCGTGGTTAGCGCCGATGTCAGCCATTCTTCCAGCGCAGGGATGCCTTTATCCTGATAAACGCCGCTGGATGCGCGATCAGAGATGGAAACTAAGCCAATACGTAAAGTATTCATCAAGATTTTTCCGTTTAAACAGTCTCGTTAAACAGAATGATACACTGCGAAGGGAGTGACAGACAGGCTTCAGAAGAGGTAGCGTGACCGACTTCCCGGTCACGCTAAGAATGATTACAGCAGATCGCCGATCATTTTTTCCAGTTTTTCCTGGTCAATAGCAAACTTACGGATACCTTCCGCCAGTTTATCTACTGCCATTGGATCCTGGTTGTGCTGCCACAGGAACTCGGACTCAGTGATACGCGCCGGACGCGCTTTCACTTCGCCGGTGTAAGACAGTTTACGTTCGATAGCCCCTTCGCTCTCAGCCAGCTCTTTCAGCAGTGTAGGTGCGATGGTAAGACGGTCGCAGCCTGCCAGTTCCAGAATTTCGCCGATGTTACGGAAGCTTGCGCCCATAACCACGGTTTCATAACCGTGCTCTTTGTAGTACTGGTAGATTTCAGATACAGAAACCACGCCCGGATCTTCTGCCGGAGCGTACTCTTTCTTATCAGTATTCGCTTTGTACCAGTCAAGAATACGGCCAACAAATGGCGAGATCAGGAACACGCCTGCTTCCGCACAAGCACGAGCCTGAGCGAAGGAGAACAGCAGGGTCAGGTTACAGTTGATGCCTTCTTTTTCCAGCTGTTCTGCAGCACGGATACCCTGCCAGGTAGAAGCCAGTTTGATCAGAATACGATCGTTGCTAATACCAGCATCGTTGTAGAGTTTGATCAGGCGTTTTGCTTTCGCAATTGACGCTTCGGTGTCATAGGAAAGACGCGCATCAACTTCAGTTGAGATACGGCCCGGAACCAGTTTCAGGATTTCCAGACCAATATTTACTGCCAGTTTGTCGGTCGCGTCCACGATCTGCTGCGCGCGATCGTTGCTCTGCTGTTTCGCCCAGGCGACAGCATCATCAATCAACTTACGGTATTCCGGAATCTGCGCTGCGTTAAGAATGAGAGAAGGGTTGGTTGTGGCATCCTGCGGTTGATACAGCTTCATTGCCGCGATGTCCCCAGTGTCGGCCACTACGGTGGTGTACTGACGAAGGGAGGTCAATTTGTCCGTCATGATAGTATTTCTCTTTAAACAGCTTGTTAGGGGGATGTAACCGGTCTGCCCTGATGATATCACGACGCAACGTCAGCGCAACCGCCGACAAGACGGTTATCGCCAGGCGAGACTGTTTCGGATTTCTGACACTGCGTTGATATCGCCCGCCATTTTTATACAAAACCTCATGTATGCTACGCAGAAGTTATCAAGTACCTCGTAGCGTATATACTTCTTAAACAATTGGTAACGTTTACACAGGAAAGTCATCGCGACCGGCAATAAGAGGGATATGCATGCCAGATTTTTTCTCCTTTATTAACAGCGTCCTTTGGGGATCGGTAATGATTTACCTGCTCTTCGGCGCAGGTTGTTGGTTCACTTTTCGCACCGGATTTGTGCAGTTTCGCTACATCCGCCAGTTTGGCAAAAGTCTTAAAAATAGCATTCATCCACAGCCAGGCGGTTTAACCTCATTTCAGTCATTGTGTACCAGTCTTGCGGCGCGCGTGGGTAGCGGCAACCTGGCCGGCGTTGCGCTGGCAATTACCGCCGGTGGACCTGGAGCCGTCTTTTGGATGTGGGTTGCCGCGTTTATCGGCATGGCGACCTCGTTTGCCGAATGTTCCCTTGCACAACTTTATAAAGAACGTGACGTCAATGGGCAGTTTCGTGGCGGACCGGCATGGTATATGGCGCGCGGGCTGGGGATGCGCTGGATGGGCGTTCTGTTCGCCGTCTTTTTGCTCATCGCCTACGGCATAATTTTCAGCGGAGTTCAGGCAAACGCAGTTGCCCGAGCCCTGAGTTTTTCTTTTGATTTTCCCCCGCTGGTGACAGGCATTATTCTCGCTGTCTTTGCTCTGCTGGCAATCACTCGCGGTCTTCATGGCGTCGCCCGGCTCATGCAGGGTTTTGTCCCGTTGATGGCGATAATCTGGGTGCTGACCAGCATGGTGATTTGCGTAATAAATATCGGGCAACTTCCCCACGTCATTTGGTCTATTTTTGAGAGTGCTTTTGGCTGGCAGGAAGCGGCAGGCGGCGCGGCGGGATATACCTTAAGCCAGGCGATTACTAACGGTTTTCAGCGCAGTATGTTTTCCAATGAGGCGGGAATGGGTTCGACGCCAAACGCGGCTGCGGCAGCGGCGTCCTGGCCTCCGCATCCGGCAGCGCAAGGAATTGTCCAGATGATTGGCATTTTTATCGACACCCTGGTCATCTGTACGGCAAGCGCCATGCTGATATTACTGGCGGGTAACGGCACAACCTACATGCCGCTGGAAGGTATTCAGCTTATCCAGAAGGCGATGCGGGTGCTAATGGGTTCCTGGGGTGCTGAGTTTGTTACCCTCGTGGTTATTCTGTTTGCCTTCAGCTCCATCGTTGCCAACTACATTTATGCCGAAAACAATCTCTTCTTTTTACGCCTGAACAACCCTAAAGCGATCTGGTGTTTGCGGATCTGCACCTTCGCAACGGTCATCGGCGGCACCTTGCTAAGTCTTCCGCTGATGTGGCAACTGGCAGATATCATAATGGCCTGCATGGCTATTACCAATTTGACCGCCATTTTACTGCTCTCGCCTGTGGTTCATACCATTGCCAGTGATTATCTACGCCAGCGTAAACTCGGCGTGCGCCCGGTGTTTGATCCGTTGCGTCATCCGGATATCGGCCGCCAGCTTTCTCCGGACGCGTGGGATGATGTTTCGCAGGAGTAATCACAACTATCGATCAACTCATTCTCTTTTTTTGCTAAAGTCGGCATAAATTTCCTGCAAGGACTGGATATGCTGATTCTTATTTCACCTGCGAAAACGCTTGATTACCAAAGCCCGTTGACCACCACGCGCTATACGCTGCCGGAGCTGTTAGACAATTCCCAGCAGTTGATCCATGAAGCGCGGAAACTGACGCCTCCGCAGATTAGCACGCTGATGCGCATCAGCGACAAACTGGCGGGTATCAACGCCGCTCGCTTTCATGACTGGCAGCCAGATTTCACGCCGGAGAATGCCCGCCAGGCGATTCTGGCGTTTAAAGGTGATGTCTACACCGGCTTGCAGGCCGAAACTTTCAGCGAAGACAATTTCGATTTTGCCCAACAGCATTTGCGAATGCTTTCCGGCTTGTATGGCGTACTGCGCCCGCTCGATTTAATGCAGCCTTATCGTCTGGAAATGGGGATCCGTCTTGAGAATGCCCGAGGGAAAGATCTGTATCAATTCTGGGGAGATATCATCACCAACAAGCTGAACGAGGCGCTCGCAGCACAAGGCGATAATGTGGTGATTAATCTGGCGTCAGATGAGTATTTTAAATCGGTGAAGCCGAAGAAATTGAATGCCGAGATTATCAAGCCGGTGTTCCTCGATGAGAAGAACGGCAAATTTAAGATCATCAGCTTCTACGCTAAGAAAGCACGCGGTCTGATGAGTCGTTTTATTATTGAAAATCGGCTGACCAAACCAGAGCAACTGACTGGTTTTAATAGCGAAGGTTACTTCTTTGATGAAGCTTCCTCCAGCAATGGAGAACTGGTGTTTAAACGCTACGAGCAGCGTTAAGTTTGCAGTCAATGCCGGATGCGGCGTGAACGCCTTATCCGGCCTACAAAAGCATGCAGATTCAATATATTGCAGAATTCACGTAGGCCTGATAAGACGCGCCAGCGTCGCATCAGGCGCTGAATGCCGGATTGTTACCCGGCATTTGTCATTTAGCGGTGATGTTTGCCTGGACCATGACCGCCGTGATGATCATGATGAGCTTTCTTATGGTGACGCGGCGGTGGCGGCGGTCCGTGTGGGTGCCAGCGATTGCCTCGCCATTCATAATGTTGTTTCCACCAGCCGTGGTCGCGCCAGTGACCTCCATCCCAGTAATAGCCACGATTATCACGATCGCCTATCTGTAATTTTACTGACGGGACTAACGTAATTTCCGCAGCCTGTGCTGCCATGGGAGCGACCAGAACCAGGGAAAGTGCGAGTACGATAGATTGCATCTTTTTCACAGGTTACTCCTTTTATCATTGCCCGTTATGGGTCGATATCCGGAGATTACGCGATGAGAACGGCGGTTGTTATTCTCCGCAATCCTAATCTCTAAGTTACCGCATTTATTGAGAATTTCTCCTTTTTCCCTGTCGTTTTTCTCCATAATTTCTTCATAAAAAAGCCGGGCTGCATAAAAGCAAACCCGGCCTGATTGAGATAATGAATAGATTTTACTGATGATTCATCATCAATTTACGCAACGCAGCAAAATCGGCGGGCAGATTATGTGAAAGCAAGGGTAAATCAGCACGTTCTGCCAGCTCTTTTGGCAGATCCAACGTTTCACCGAGAATCGCTTCCACGCTCTCTTTAAATTTCGCCGGATGCGCGGTGCCGAGGAACAAGCCATATTCGCCTGGATTCAACTGGTCACGCAGCGCACGATACGCTACGGCAGCGTGCGGCTCCGAAGTGTAGCCCAGTTCTTTTAACTCACGCATTGTCTGTTGCGTGGTTTCATCATCCACGGCTGCATAACCCAGCTCTTTCAGTTGCCAGATTTTGCGGCGGAACAACTCTTCCACACGCGGCCAGTTGTTCGGCTGACTCACGTCCATCGCGTTGGATAACGTCGCCTGAGTCGCTTTGGGTGACCACTGACCGTCGTGCAGGAAACGTGGCACGGTATCGTTCACGTTGGTCGCAGCAATAAAACGTTTCACCGGCAGACCGAGTGACTTCGCCAGCAGACCCGCCGTCAAATCGCCGAAGTTTCCGCTTGGCACCGAGACAACCAGCTGGTTGCGCGCTTCCTGCGGCAGCTGCGCAACTGCTTCAAAGTAGTAGCAAATCTGCGCCAGCAAACGGCTGATGTTAATCGAGTTAGCTGAGTTTAACCCCAGCGCCACTTTCAGCTCTTCATCATCAAACGCCTGCTTCACCAGCGCCTGACAGGCATCGAAATCGCCGTCGATGGCAACAGTTTCGATATTGCCGCCCAATGTACAGAACAGTTTTTCTTGCAGTGGACTGATTTTGCCTCGTGGATAGAGGATAACCACTTTCACATTCGGTAAACCGTAGAAAGCATGAGCCACTGCCGCTCCGGTATCACCGGAGGTCGCGGTCAGAATGGTCACTGGCTTATCGCCCGCAATATGGGTCAGCATTTGTGCCATAAAGCGACCGCCGAAATCTTTAAATGCCAGCGTTGGCCCGTGGAACAATTCCAGACAACCGACATCGCTTTCAACATTGGCGACCGGAGCCGGGAAGGCAAACGCCGCGCGCACGCGCTCTTCCAGGATTTCCTGCGGGATTTCATCACCAATAAACGCCGAGAGGATCTTCGCACTGCGGGTGACAAAATCCAGCTTCAGCATCTCATCAATTTCAGTCAGGCTGAATTCCGGCAGGTCGTGCGGAAAAAACAGCCCCTGATTTTTGCCCAACCCCTGGGTTACGGCTTGCGCAAAGCTGACCTGCTCATTGTGATCTTTCAGATTGTAGAGTTTCATTTAGTTTTCCAGTACTCGTGCGCCCGCCGTATCCAGCCGGCAAATATGAACAAAACCTTCCTGATTTTGCAGGTAGTTCTTACCCAACCAGTCGGCAACGCGCTGGGCGGTATCCGGCTTGTCACACAGAGCGAACAAGGTCGGGCCGGAGCCGGAGATACCGCTCGCTACCGCGCCGATTTCCGCAACCGCCTGCCGCGCCTGCCGGAAGCCAGGCAGTAACCGTTCACGGTAGGGTTCAGCGATAACATCTTTCATCAGCTTCGCGGCAAGCTCAGGCTGACGGGAATAGCAGGCGTGAATGAAGCCAGCCAGATGTCGCCCGTGCGCAATGCAATCCTGGCGGCGATACTGCGCCGGTAAAATAGCCCTGGCTTCTGCCGTCGAGACTTTAATCCCCGGATACGCCAGCACCCACAGCCACTCATCAAACCCTGGCACTTGCTGGCTGATGATGTCGTTTTCTTCGATCATCAACTGCATACCACCAAGAAAACACGGTGCCACGTTGTCGTAATGAATGCTGCCGGAGATTCGTCCTTCCAGCTCGCCCATCAAAGCCAGCAAACGAGTGTCATTAAGCGGCTTGCCACAGTGTTCATTCATCGCCATCAGCGCCGCGACCACCGAACAGGCGCTGGAGCCTAAGCCCGAACCGATTGGCATATTCTTTTCCAGAGTCATCGCCACTGGAATTTGCTTGCCAAGCTCCTGGCAAAAACGCTCCCAGCACTGATAAACGATATTTTCCCGTGGTTCTGACGGCAGCTTATCGGCAAAGCGTCCGAGGTTGTTGAGACTGAATGTCTCTGCCGCCTCAACCGTGACTACATCTCCGAGCAATGCACCATCAACGGGTGTCACCGCCGCCCCGAGCACATCAAACCCGACGCTCATATTGGCACTGGAAGCCGGGGCATAAACCTTAACCATTTTAGACTCCTAACTTCCATGAGAGGGTGCGTAGCAGATCGGCAAAGACACCGGCAGCTGTAACGTCATTACCCGCACCGTATCCGCGCAGGACCAGCGGCAGTGGCTGATAATAGTGGCTATAGAAGGCCAATGCGTTTTCGCCGTTTTTCACTTTGAACAGCGGATCGTTGCCATCCACTTCAGCAATCTTCACGCGGCAGACGCCATCTTCATCAATATTGCCAACATAGCGCAAAACTTTTCCTTCATCACGGGCCTTCGCCACGCGCGCGGCAAAGAGATCGTCGAGCTGTGACAGATTCGCCATAAAAGTCGCAACATCGCCTTCCGCGTTAAACTCTGCGGGCAGCACAGATTCGATTTCGATATCCGCCAGTTCCAGTGATCGTCCTGTTTCACGGGCGAGAATCAACAGCTTGCGCGCCACATCCATACCAGAAAGATCATCTCGCGGGTCCGGTTCGGTATAGCCCATTTCTCTTGCCAGCATGGTGGCCTCGGAGAAGCTCATCCCTTCGTCTAACTTACCGAAGATGAAAGAAAGCGAACCAGAAAGAATGCCAGAGAATTTCATCAATTCATCACCCGCGTTGAGCAGGTTTTGCAAGTTCTCAATGACCGGCAACCCCGCACCGACGTTGGTGTCATAAAGGAATTTACGCCGTGATTTTTCCGCCGCGTAACGCAGCTGATGGTAGTAATCCATCGACGAGGTGTTGGCCTTTTTGTTCGGGGTCACCACATGGAAACCTTCGCGCAGGAAGTCGGCATATTGATCCGCCACTGCCTGGCTGGAGGTGCAGTCAACAATGACCGGGTTTAGCAGATGATATTCTTTCACGAGGCGAATTAAGCGCCCGAGATTAAACGGCTCTTTGGCTTGCGCCAGTTCTTCCTGCCAGTTTTCCAGGTTTAGGCCATGCACATTGGTAAGCAGAGCCTTCGAGTTGGCAACGCCGCAGACACGTAAGTCGATATGTTTATTCTTCAGCCAGCTTTGTTGACGCTTCAGTTGCTCCAGCAGCGCACCGCCAACGCCACCGACGCCAATCACAAATACTTCGATAACCTGATCGGTATTGAACAGCATCTGATGAGTAACGCGCACGCCAGTGGTCGCATCATCGTTATTTACCACGACAGAGATTGAGCGTTCAGAAGATCCCTGAGCAATGGCGACAATGTTGATATTGGCGCGGGCCAGCGCGGCAAAGAATTTCGCCGAGATCCCACGCAAGGTGCGCATACCATCACCTACCACCGAGATAATGGCCAGCCGTTCCGTCACCGCCAGCGGCTCCAGTAAGCCTTCTTTCAGTTCCAGGTAGAACTCTTCCTGCATTGCCCGTTCAGCTCGCACACAGTCGCTTTGCGGAACGCAGAAACTGATACTGTATTCGGAAGATGATTGCGTAATCAGCACCACGGAAATACGGGCGCGTGACATCGCTGCAAACACGCGCGCCGCCATGCCGACCATTCCTTTCATCCCCGGGCCGGAAACGCTGAACATTGCCATGTTATTCAGATTGGAAATGCCCTTGACCGGTAATTCGTCTTCATCACGGCTGGCACCAATGAGCGTACCTGGTGCTTGAGGATTTCCGGTATTTTTAATCAGGCAAGGGATCTGGAACTGGGCGATGGGGGTAATGGTGCGGGGGTGAAGAACTTTAGCGCCGAAGTAGGAAAGCTCCATCGCTTCCTGGTAGGACATCGACTTCAACAACCTCGCATCGGGCACCTGACGCGGGTCGCAGGTATAGACCCCGTCAACGTCCGTCCAAATCTCGCAACAATCGGCGCGTAAACAGGCAGCCAGCACCGCCGCGGAGTAGTCGGAACCGTTGCGTCCAAGCACCACCAGTTCGCCTTTTTCATTACCGGCGGTGAAACCTGCCATCAGCACCATGTGATCAGCCGGAATACGACTTGCCGCAATACGGCGGGTGGACTCAGCAATATCGACGGTAGATTCGAGGTAATGCCCCACTGCCAGCAGTTTTTCGACCGGATCGATAACGGTAACGTTGTGACCACGCGCTTCTAACACGCCGGCCATAATGGCGATCGACATTTTCTCGCCACGGCAAATCAGCGCAGCGTTGATGCTATCCGGGCACTGCCCCAACAAACTAATGCCATGCAGGACATGTTTTATTTGGGCAAATTCCTGGTCGACGAAAGTTTTCAGTTGCGCCAGCGGGAATCCCGGCTGGGCGGCGGTGAGTCCTGTCAGAAGTTCGGCAAAAATACGTTCGGCATCGCTGATATTGGGTAAAGCATCCTGGCCGCTAATGGTTTTTTCAATCATCGCCACCAGGTGGTTGGTGATTTTGGCGGGGGCAGAGAGGACGGTGGCCACCTGCCCCTGCCTGGCATTGCTTTCCAGAATATCGGCAACCCGCAGAAAACGTTCTGCATTTGCCACTGATGTACCGCCGAACTTCAACACTCGCATGGTTGTTACCTCGTTACCTTTGGTCGAAAAAAAAAGCCCGCACTGTCAGGTGCGGGCTTTTTTCTGTGTTTCCTGTACGCGTCAGCCCGCACCGTTACCTGTGGTAATGGTGATGGTGGTGGTAATGGTGGTGCTAATGCGTTTCATGGATGTTGTGTACTCTGTAATTTTTATCTGTCTGTGCGCTATGCCTATATTGGTTAAAGTATTTAGTGACCTAAGTCAATAAAATTTTAATTTACTCACGGCAGGTAACCAGTTCAGAAGCTGCTGTCAGAGACTCTTTTTTTAATCCACACAGAGACATATTGCCCATTGCAGTCAGAATGAAAAGCTGAAAAATACTTACTAAGGCGTTTTTTATTTGGTGATATTTTTTTCAATATCATGCAGCAAACGGTGCAACATTGCCGTGTCTCGCTGCTCTAAAAGCCCCAGACGTTGTTGTAACCAGTCGACCAGTTTTGTGTCATCTGCCACTGCCAGAGTCGTCAGCAATGCCATGACTCGTTCGCGTAAAGCTTGCAGTTGATGTTGGTCTGCCGTTGTGTCACTTTTCGTCGGTTGTTGTATTAATGTTGCTAATTGATAGCAATAGACCATCACTGCCTGCCCCAGATTGAGCGAAGGATAATCCGCCACCATCGGCACACCAGTAAGAACGTCAGCCAACGCTAACTCTTCGTTAGTCAGCCCGGAATCTTCGCGACCAAACACCAGCGCGGCATGGCTCATCCATGAAGATTTTTCCTCTAACAGCGGCACCAGTTCTACTGGCGTTGCGTAGTAATGATATTTCGCCCGACTGCGCGCAGTGGTGGCGACAGTGAAATCGACATCGTGTAACGATTCAACCAGTGTCGGGAAAACTTTAATATTATCAATAATATCACCAGATCCATGTGCGACCCAGCGAGTGGCTGGCTCCAGATGTGCCTGACTATCGACAATCCGCAGTTCGCTAAACCCCATCGTTTTCATTGCCCGCGCCGCTGCCCCAATATTTTCTGCTCTGGCGGGTGCGACCAGAATAATCGTTATACGCATATTGCCACTCTTCTTGACCAAATGACCGCGAACAGGGTGATCACTGTCAACTTATTACGCGGTGCGAATTTACAAATCCTTAACGTAAGTCGCAGAAAAAGCCCTTTACTTAGCTTAAAAAAGGCTAAACTATTTCCTGACTGTACTAACGGTTGAATTGTTAAAAAATGCTACATATCCTTCTGTTTACTTAGGATAATTTTATAAAAAATAAATCTCGACAATTGGATTCACCACGTTTATTAGTTGTATGATGCAACTAGTTGGATTATTAAAATAATGTGACGAAAGCTAGCATTTAGATACGATGATTTCATCAAACTGTTAACGTGCTACAATTGAACTTGATATATGTCAACGAAGCGTAGTTTTATTGGGTGTCCGGCCCCTCTTAGCCTGTTATGTTGCTGTTAAAATGGTTAGGATGACAGCCGTTTTTGACACTGTCGGGTCCTGAGGGAAAGTACCCACGACCAAGCTAATGATGTTGTTGACGTTGATGGAAAGTGCATCAAGAACGCAATTACGTACTTTAGTCATGTTACGCCGATCATGTTAATTTGCAGCATGCATCAGGCAGGTCAGGGACTTTTGTACTTCCTGTTTCGATTTAGTTGGCAATTTAGGTAGCAAACATGCAGACCCCGCACATTCTTATCGTTGAAGACGAGTTGGTAACACGCAACACGTTGAAAAGTATTTTCGAAGCGGAAGGCTATGATGTTTTCGAAGCGACAGATGGCGCGGAAATGCATCAGATCCTCTCTGAATATGACATCAACCTGGTGATCATGGATATCAATCTGCCGGGTAAGAACGGTCTTCTGTTAGCGCGTGAACTGCGCGAGCAGGCGAATGTTGCGTTGATGTTCCTGACTGGCCGTGACAACGAAGTCGATAAAATTCTCGGCCTCGAAATCGGTGCAGATGACTACATCACCAAACCGTTCAACCCGCGTGAACTGACTATTCGTGCACGCAACCTGCTGTCCCGTACCATGAATCTGGGTACTGTCAGCGAAGAACGTCGTAGCGTTGAAAGCTACAAGTTCAATGGTTGGGAACTGGACATCAACAGCCGTTCGTTGATCGGCCCTGATGGCGAGCAGTACAAGCTGCCGCGCAGCGAGTTCCGCGCCATGCTTCACTTCTGTGAAAACCCAGGCAAAATTCAGTCCCGTGCTGAACTGCTGAAGAAAATGACCGGCCGTGAGCTGAAACCACACGACCGTACTGTAGACGTGACGATCCGCCGTATTCGTAAACATTTCGAATCTACGCCGGATACGCCGGAAATCATCGCCACCATCCACGGTGAAGGTTATCGCTTCTGCGGTGATCTGGAAGATTAATCGGCGTTACCACCGTCAAAAAAAATGGCGCTTTTTAGCGCCGTTTTTTTTTTCAACCTTATTTCCAGATACGTAATTCATCGTCCGTTGTAACTTCTCTATTGGCTTTCATTTTCGGCAGTGAAAACGCATACCAGTCGATATTACGGGTCACAAACATCATTCCGGCCAGTGCCACCACCAGCACACTGGTTCCCAACAACAGCGCGCTATCGGCAGAGTTGAGTAGTCCCCACATCACACCATCCAGCAACAACAGCGCGAGGGTAAACAACATGCTGTTGCGCCAGCCTTTCAATACCGCCTGCAAATAAATACCGTTCATTAACGCCCCAATCAGACTGGCGATTATCCATGCCCCGGTAAAACCGGTATGTTCAGAAAGCGCCAGCAAGAGCAAATAAAACATCACTAATGAAAGCCCCACCAGTAAATATTGCATTGGGTGTAAACGTTGCGCGGTGAGCGTTTCAAAAACAAAGAACGCCATAAAAGTCAGCGCAATCAGCAGAATAGCGTACTTAGTCGCCCGGTCAGTTAATTGGTATTGATCGGCTGGCGTCGTCACTGCGACGCTAAACGCGGGGAAGTTTTCCCAGCCGGTATCATTGCCTGAAGCAAAACGCTCACCGAGATTATTAGCAAACCAGCTGCTTTGCCATTGCGCCTGAAAACCTGACTCGCTAACTTCCCGTTTGGCTGGTAGAAAATCACCTAAAAAACTGGGATGCGGCCAGTTGCTGGTTAAGGTCATTTCGCTATTACGCCCGGCAGGCACCACAGAAAGATCGCCGGTACCGCTTAAATTCAGTGCCATATTCAGCTGCAGGTTCTGCTTCCGCCAGTCCCCTTCGGGTAAAGGGATATGCACGCCCTGCCCGCCTTGCTCTAACCCGGTGCCGGGTTCAATGGTCAGCGCCGTTCCGTTAACTTCAGGCGCTTTCACCACACCAATACCACGCGCATCCCCGACGCTAATCACAATAAATGGCTTGCCAAAGGTGATATTTGGCGCGTCGAGTTCGCTAAGACGCGAAACATCGAAATCGGCTTTTAGCGTTAAATCACTGTGCCAGACCTGACCGGTATAAATCCCTATCTTGCGTTCTTCCACGTTCTGATTGCCATCAACCATCAATGACTCAGGTAACCAAAAATGGATAAAACTTCGTTTCCGCTCCACGGTTTTATCCTCTTCCTGTACCGTATAAAGCTCGGTCACAGGAATAGCGATAAGCGGCCCAACGAGTTTTTGCGGCCCGCTGGTACTTTGGCGAATCGCATCTTCCACATCGCTACGGTAATCGGCACGTTCGACAATCACCTGCCGAATCAGCATTATCGGAATCAACAACAGCAATACGGCACCAAACAGGGTGGTCATTTTCCAGAACAGGGGGGATTTCAACATAGTCTTCTCCTTTGCAATGGCAGCAGGATACGAAGGCTATGTGGGAAGAATTTGAAGCTATGTGAAGTGACGGTGAAGTCGAAGCGAGGCCAGCACGCCACCTTCCTGCACGTTGCGCAGCGTGACTTCGCCGTTAAACAAACGGGCGACCTCACTGACGAACGCCAACCCCAGACCGCTGCTTTTTTGCCCATTTGCACGCGGCAAAGAGTAAAAGCGTTCAAAAATACGTGACAGCGCGTAGTCAGGAATACCACTACCGGTATCCAGCACCTTAAGGGCGACGTGTTCCTGATCCACTTCGGCGCTTAGCGTTATGCGACCGCTCTCGGGGGTAAAATCGATGGCGTTATCCAGTAAATTCCCCAGCGCCTGCTCCAGTAACGCCGGTTCAGCAGCAACATTAACCTCAGTGGGCATAACATGTAGAGTGATGTTTTTTTCTGCCAACTGCACGGTGCGCGCTTCGCTGACGCGGCGAAATAATGCCGCCACATCAACAACAGTCAGAACGACTTCCTGACGATTCTCCAGTCTTGCCTGGCGTAGTAACGTTTCTACCAATGCCTGCATACGCGCATTTTGCGTCAGAATGTTGTCGGTAAAACGAGCCACCACTTCCGGTGGCGGACCTTCGCGTAAAATTTCCGCCGCGCTACGAATCGCCGCCAGTGGGCTTTTTAGCTCATGGGTTAACGCATAAACATACTGCTCAATATAGTTTTTCCCTTCCAGCTTCACGCGCATACTTTCCAGCGCCTGCGCAAGCTTACGCAACTCGCTACTGCCGAGTTCAGGAAGAGGAACGGGCTTATTGTCAGTGACGGAATCGGCATAGCGAGTGAGCCGGGCAATGGAGCGGTTGATCCACCAAACCATGCCTGCGCCAATCACCAGTGCAATCCCCAGCAAAATGGCGCTGGCCCATAAAATTCGCCGCTCGCTACGCTTAATGACCGGAGCCATCGCCGCGTTCGGTTTGCCTACGCTCAAAACGCCAATAAGCCGCGAGCCGTCCATAATCGGCGCGGCAACATACATCACCGAACTTTCGGGATCGGCAGGATTTTGCAACGTGCTGCGCGCACCATACTGACCACGCAACGTTAGCCAGACGTCATTCCAGCGCGAATAATCCTGCCCAACGGCTTTATTTGCCGAATCGAACAATACTTTACCCTGCGAATCGGTCATATAGACATGATATTCATTGCGCACTTTGTTAATGCCACCGATATTGGCGCGAAACGGGCGATGTTGTAGCTGATTAAACGCCTGCGCCAGTTGCCCATGCGTTGGGTCCCCAGAGAGCAAATCGGGACGCGCCAGCTCCGCCAGCAACGTTGCGGTATCGATTAACGTCCCCTCCGTTGCTCTTCGCACGCCCGGTTTAACTTCTTTGACAAAAATAGCCAGTACGAACCAGGCCGCCACCGCCACCAGTAAAAAATAGCCCAGCAGCAACCGCATGCCGATACGCATTACAGGCCCCTCAGGCTATATCCCATGCCGCGATGAGTATTAATCGGTGAAAGATCGGGGTTGATGGCGCGCAGCTTGGCACGCAACGTTTTAATGTGGGTATCAACGGTGCGATCGTAGGTGTCCTGCGCATCTTCCCACACGCTATCCATTAGTTGCTGGCGGGACCAGACGCGGCCTGGCGACTTGAGTAACGTCTTCAGCAATAAAAACTCATACCGCGTCAGCGTTAATGGCGTGTCAAACCAGCTGATCTGCGCCGCGGGTTCATTCAATTCAAAATGACCAATACGGATGACGGGAGACGGCGACGAGAACTTCTTCACCCGACGCAGTAAGGTGCGCACCCTGGCGCACACTTCGCGGGGTGAAAACGGTTTAGCCACATAGTCGTCAGCGCCAATTTCCAGCCCAAGCAGGCGATCGACCTCTTCACTTCGGGCCGTCAGGAACAGTACAGGTAACGCCGGATGGAGCGCCAGTAACTGGCGGCATAATTCAAAGCCGCTGATATCAGGCAAACCAACATCGAGAATCATGACGTCGGGAGCCTGCTGGCGAGCTTTATCCAGCACCGGCAAGCCTCGCTCAAAGACCTCGACGGCAAAACCTTCCTGCTGCAACATGTAGACCAGCGTGTCGGCTATCCCTTGCTCATCTTCCACTAACCAGACCGTTTCCCGTTGCATAAATCGCCTCTGTTATTGCCGCCACGGCATGACAGGAACCGCGCTAATCGCGTTTTTCGGCGAACCTTCTACAACTTTGTCGGAGTAAGCCAGATAAGCGAGCGCGTTGCGTTTGGCGTCATAAAAGCGCACGACCTGTAACGACTTAAAGACCAGGGACGTGCGTTTTTTGAATACTACCTCGCCCTGAGCTTTGCCGTTTTTAATACGATCCGACAGTTCAATCGGCCCGACTTGCTGACAAGAAATAGCCGCATCGGAGGTATCTTCCGCCAGACCCAATCCCCCTTTAATACCACCTGTTTTCGCCCGGCTCACATAACAGGTGACATTTTTCACATCGGGATCGTCAAAGGCTTCCACAACAATTTTGTGATCCGGGCCGATCATTTTAAATACGGTGTCGACCGAACCAATCTCTTCTGCATGAGCCAATGGCCCCAGCATTATCAGGCTTAAAGACAGGATCAAATGCTTGTATTTCATATTGTTACCATTTTTATCTATTACACGAGCAATTAGTTCGTCACGGTAAATAACATATTGATTAAGAACAAAATCTCAATACTTTTATTTCCGTCAAGACCTAAAACATACTCTACTAAGAAAAAAACACTGAATGCTAAAACAGCAAAAAATGCTATTATCCAATTACCTGATGTCAGGTGCTCGTTGTTGAAAGGATGAGGATATTTTATGGATCAGGCCGGCATTATTCGCGACCTTTTAATCTGGCTGGAAGGTCATCTGGATCAGCCCCTGTCGCTCGACAATGTAGCGGCGAAAGCAGGTTATTCCAAGTGGCACTTACAGAGAATGTTTAAAGATGTCACTGGCCATGCTATTGGCGCGTATATTCGTGCTCGTCGTTTGTCGAAATCGGCGGTCGCACTACGCCTGACTGCGCGTCCGATTCTGGACATCGCGCTGCAATACCGCTTCGACTCTCAACAGACATTTACCCGCGCATTCAAGAAGCAGTTTGCCCAGACTCCTGCACTTTACCGCCGTTCTCCTGAATGGAGCGCCTTTGGTATTCGCCCGCCGCTGCGTCTGGGTGAATTCACTATGCCAGAGCATAAATTTGTCACCCTGGAAGATACGCCGCTGATTGGTGTTACCCAGAGCTACTCCTGTTCGCTGGAGCAAATCTCTGATTTCCGCCATGAAATGCGTTATCAGTTCTGGCACGATTTTCTCGGCAACGCGCCGACCATTCCGCCAGTGCTCTACGGCCTGAATGAAACGCGTCCGAGTCAGGATAAAGACGACGAACAAGAGGTATTCTATACCACCGCGTTAGCCCAGGATCAGGCAGATGGCTATGTACTGACGGGGCATCCGGTGATGCTGCAGGGCGGCGAATATGTGATGTTTACCTATGAAGGTCTGGGAACCGGCGTGCAGGAGTTTATCCTGACGGTATACGGAACGTGCATGCCAATGCTCAACCTGACGCGCCGTAAAGGTCAGGATATTGAGCGATACTACCCGGCAGAAGACGCCAAAGCGGGAGATCGCCCAATTAATCTGCGCTGTGAACTGCTGATTCCTATCCGCCGTTAACGCTGCAGCTCATCTAATGCAGGGGCGTCCAGATGCGAGATGTCCCCTGCGGTTTCAACGACCCAGCCAGACGCCAGCCACAGGCTTTCCTGATAATCCACGCGCGAAATAGAACAGTTACGCAGACGTAAGCGGCGCTCTGCCCATGCTGGTAATCCGAGAATCGTACTCACCAGGCATCCCAGTGCAATACCATGACTCACCAGCAGCGGTCGGCTTCCCTGCGGTAAGTCCCGGCAAGATTCCAGTGCCGCATTGACGCGATCGCTGAGCTCCTGCATTGACTCGCCTTCAGGAATACGCCCGTCAACGGTGCCATTGACCAGCTGCCGACGCCAGTTCTCTTCTTCTTCGGTCAGAGAATCGATATGTCTTTTTTCCAGCACACCCATGTTTAATTCACGCAGGCGAGAATCAAAGATGATGTCACAGCCGCAGGCCTGGGCGATGATTTCCGCCGTACGCCGGGTGCGTCCTAAATCGCTACTGATAATATGCGTAATGCCAAGCTCTTTGGCACGGGTTGCCACCTGCATCGCCTGTTGCTCACCTTTGGCGGTCAGTGGGCTGTCAGACTGGCCCTGAATACGTCGCTCGGCGTTCCACTGCGTTTCACCGTGGCGGACTAGGTATACCTGTAACATGCTTTTTTTCCGTATACTGCTGTAACGTTAATTTTCTGAGTAATGCTGATTATGCACCAAGTTGTCTGTGCGACCACCAATCCCGCTAAAATTCAGGCCATTCTGCAGGCATTTCACGAGATCTTCGGCGAAGGATCCTGCCATATTGCATCCGTTGCCGTCGAGAGCGGTGTACCGGAACAACCCTTTGGCAGTGAGGAAACGCGCGCTGGCGCACGAAATCGGGTAGCAAATGCCCGCCGTTTACTTCCAGAGGCTGATTTTTGGGTGGCGATTGAAGCTGGCATCGATGGTGACAGCACTTTCAGTTGGGTGGTGATTGAAAACGCCAGCCAGCGCGGCGAGGCGCGTTCGGCTACTTTGCCGTTGCCTGCGGTGATTCTGGAAAAAGTGCGTGAAGGCGAGGCGCTTGGTCCCGTGATGTCGCGTTATACCGGTATTGATGAGATTGGTCGTAAGGAAGGGGCGATCGGCGTGTTTACCGCCGGGAAACTCACTCGCGCCAGCGTCTATCACCAGGCGGTGATCCTGGCGCTGAGTCCGTTTCACAATGCCGTATATCAGGCATTGTAGGACGGATAAGGCGTTCACGCCGCATCCGGCATTCGGTGCACGATGCCTGATGCGACGCTGCCGCGTCTTATCAGGCCTACAAAATCAATCGCTTTTCAGCAACACCTCTTCCAGCCACTGGCGCAGCTCAACGGGCGCGGCTTTCAGGCTGTTAGATCCACGCGTAATCGTCGCGATGCCCGCGCCGAGTTCATTTTTTAACTCACGCTGGCTCATTTCGCCGCGCAACAGCTCTTCGACAATACGCACGCGAGTCCCCAACGCTTCGCGCTCATCTGGCGTCAGCATCAGGTTTAACAACGGTAAATGGAGATCGTTTTGGTAGGCATTCTTAAGCAGGTCGACAAAACGTAACCACTCCTGGTGACGCTGTTCTGCCATCGCTGCTGAATAGGGTGATTGTTGGGCCATAATATGTCGCCATTGTTAGCGGGGGAAGCAAAATGCCTCCCCCGGTTGTACTCGCTAAAGAGTACGATAGCATATCATAAACGGGCGGATCAGTAACGACGTCCCCATTCCGTGGCGCTCATCAACGTCGGTTTATCCCCCATGAAATAGCGGTAGTAAGCGTCATAAGCCAGCACGTTCTTTACATAACCACGCGTCTCGGAGAACGGAATACTCTCGACAAATGCCACTGCGTCGATACGCCCGGCGCTGTTGCCAAGCCAGGTTCGCACCCGCCCTGGTCCGGCGTTATAAGCTGCTGAGGAGAAAATACGGTTATTGCCAAACTGCTGATAAACATATTGCAGATAACTGGTGCCAATGTTGATATTCGTTTCCGGATCCAGCAATTGCCCAGGGCTGCTATAACCAGGAATAGAGAACATCTTCACCGTATGGGTCGCTGTACCAGGCATAATCTGCATCAGGCCGCTGGCCCCTACCGGTGATTTCACTTTTGGATTCCAGGCGCTCTCCTGACGGGCAATCGCCATCGCATAGCTTTGCGGGATCTCCTTCCCACTGGTGTAACGTTTGAAAAGATCGTTGTAAGCCAGCGGGAATCGCTCTTCCAGATGATCCCACAGCTTCCCGGCGATCGTTGCCTGAACGCTAAGATCCCACCATTGGTTGTTGAAAGCATACCGCGCCAGTTGAGCCTGCTCTGTTTTTGACTTGCTCTTCACCAGATTGGCCCACTCGCTACGCGCGGTGTTATCGAGATTCCAGTACATCAACTCGCGCACGCGCGCCATCTCCGACCCCTGAGTCAGGGCGCTGTCAACATTCTGCGGCGCTTTATCAATCTTCAGCTCATACTCTTCGCCGATGCGTTGTGCAGCAACCATCGGGTAGAAACCACGCTGTTGCATGAGTTGATGCAAAATCTCTTTTGCTTCAGCTTCACGTCCGCGTTCCAGCAGTAAATCCGCCTGCCAGTAACGCCATTCATCTTTCTCTTTCGCCTCCATCGGCAAACGCGCCAGCCAGGTATTCAGGCCGCGACGATCGCCGGTGCCAAGCGCCATTCGTACACGGCGTTCAATAAGCGAAGTAGATTGCGAGCGCATAATGGCGTCATCGCGCCATTTCGCCTGCTCGTCGGTGACATCGTTGCCCATCAAACGCCAAGCGACGATATCGCGCAGCTCCTGAATCTGATCTTCATTAAGCTGCTGCGCCTGGGCAAGCGATGGGATCATCAGCCGTGCATTTTCAGCATCCTGCCGCGCCACACTGGCAAACGCCACCGCCGCCATTTGACGGGTAAAATCGGTCGCTCCGGTTGTACGCGCGAAGGTCAGTACCGTATTAGGGTTGTTCGCCAGTGAAATGATTGCCGAGGCGATAGTCTGGTAATCGGCAGGCATCTGCCCTGCCAGCACTGTTACCAGGCCAGTGTTACCCGCTTTCATCGCCAGACGGATACGCTCTAAATACGCCAGCGGATCTTGTTTACCTGACGCACGCCAGACACTAAATAACTTGTCACAGGCGTTAGGCTGGCTCTTGCCGGTTAGCCACAGCTCTTTCGCCCCTTGCCAGGCTTCTTCACTCTGCCCGGTGTTCCATTTTGCATAGTAGTAATTACATTGCGCTTCGGTAGTTCCGGGCTTTTCCGGGCTAAAGGCTAACAAGCCACGCCAGTCTTCACGCCGCGCCAGTTCATTGACGAAACGAGATTGCAGCGTGCGAGCGGGAGGAAGCGTGGGGTTAGCGCGAACAAAGTTAGTGACCGTCACCGCCGGTTGATTCATCAGGTCATCGGTGATCTGACGGTATTCCAGGTAGGGATAAAGTGGATAATCTTTCAGTCCAGGCATCATTTGTTCGACCACATCCATTTGTCGATTATCCCAGGCCTGCTTGATTTGCGCGTAACGGCTACGCTGCTCATCCAGTGAGTCGGCTCGCGCCACGCTGCTGACCGTCAGCAGACAGACACCGGCAGCCAACAGCCGCCAGGTAACTTGTTTGGCTTTTTCCACAAGCGCATCCTCTAAGTGTAAATACATCAATGCAGCGTCATGCCGCGTAATAGATTTATGCTAACCAGTCATTGCCGTTTACGCCACGTTACGGACACTTTTTTAACTTTTACTGCGAAGGTGATCGACCAACTGGGATTAGGCGGGGAAAAAGGCTACACTTCGCCTTTGAAAACTCATCATCACGATAAACATAGAGGCGAAGTCCAACGTGGCTCAATTCGTTTATACCATGCATCGTGTCGGCAAAGTTGTTCCGCCGAAACGTCATATTTTGAAAAACATCTCTCTGAGTTTCTTCCCTGGGGCAAAAATTGGTGTCCTGGGTCTGAACGGCGCGGGTAAGTCTACCCTGCTGCGCATTATGGCGGGCATTGATAAAGACATCGAAGGTGAAGCGCGTCCGCAGCCAGACATCAAGATTGGTTACCTGCCGCAGGAACCGCAGCTGAACCCGGAACACACCGTGCGTGAGTCCATTGAAGAAGCGGTTTCTGAAGTGGTTAACGCCCTGAAACGCCTGGATGAAGTGTATGCGCTGTACGCTGATCCGGATGCCGATTTTGACAAGCTGGCCGCTGAACAAGGCCGTCTGGAAGAGATCATTCAGGCTCACGACGGTCATAACCTGAACGTACAGCTGGAGCGTGCGGCGGATGCGCTACGTCTGCCGGACTGGGACGCGAAAATCGCTAACCTCTCCGGTGGTGAGCGTCGTCGCGTAGCGTTGTGCCGCCTGCTGCTGGAAAAACCAGACATGCTGCTGCTCGACGAACCGACCAACCACCTGGATGCCGAATCCGTGGCCTGGCTGGAACGCTTCCTGCACGACTTCGAGGGCACCGTGGTGGCGATTACCCACGACCGTTACTTCCTCGATAACGTTGCAGGCTGGATCCTCGAACTTGACCGCGGTGAAGGTATTCCGTGGGAAGGCAACTACTCCTCCTGGCTGGAGCAGAAAGATCAGCGCCTGGCGCAGGAAGCTTCACAAGAAGCGGCGCGTCGTAAGTCGATCGAGAAAGAGCTGGAGTGGGTACGTCAGGGAACTAAAGGCCGCCAGTCGAAAGGTAAAGCACGTCTGGCACGCTTTGAAGAGCTGAACAGCACCGAATATCAGAAACGTAACGAAACCAACGAACTGTTTATTCCACCTGGACCGCGTCTGGGCGATAAAGTGCTGGAAGTCAGCAACCTGCGTAAATCCTACGGTGATCGCCTGCTGATTGATGACCTGAGCTTCTCGATCCCGAAAGGGGCAATCGTCGGGATCATCGGTCCGAACGGCGCGGGTAAATCGACCCTGTTCCGTATGATCTCTGGTCAGGAACAGCCGGACAGCGGCACCATCACTTTAGGTGAAACGGTGAAACTGGCATCGGTTGATCAGTTCCGTGACTCAATGGATAACAGCAAAACCGTTTGGGAAGAAGTTTCCGGCGGGCTGGATATTATGAAGATCGGCAACACCGAGATGCCAAGCCGCGCCTACGTTGGCCGCTTTAACTTTAAAGGGGTTGATCAGGGTAAACGCGTTGGTGAACTTTCCGGTGGTGAGCGCGGTCGTCTGCATCTGGCGAAGCTGCTGCAGGTTGGCGGCAACATGCTGCTGCTCGACGAACCAACCAACGACCTGGATATCGAAACCCTGCGCGCGCTGGAAAACGCCCTGCTGGAGTTCCCGGGCTGTGCGATGGTTATCTCGCACGACCGTTGGTTCCTCGACCGTATCGCCACGCACATCCTGGACTACCAGGATGAAGGTAAAGTTGAGTTCTTCGAAGGTAACTTTACTGAGTACGAAGAGTACAAGAAACGCACGCTGGGCGCAGACGCACTGGAGCCGAAGCGTATCAAGTACAAGCGTATTGCGAAGTAATGCGTAAAATGTCGGATGCGGCGTGAACGCCTTATCCGGCCTACAAACCAAGAAATTTCAATACGTTGTGAATCTCCAGGCCTGATAAGACGCGGTAAGCGTCGCATCAGGCATTGAGCACCGAATGCCGGATACGGCGTGAACGCCTTTTCCGGCCTACAACAGCCTTAGTATCCGCAATTTCGTAGCGGGTCACCCGTGCAGGTTTTTTCAAACCTTGTTTAATCTCGACAGCCTCTTCCAGAGAGGTTTTCAACTCATCAAAAAACTTATTTTATACCTCGCCTTTGAGCCGTTTCATCGCGGTTATCTCTGCTCCCCCATCATCTCCCGCACCAGCTCCACGCAGCGCAGGAAACGGCTGTCATAATCGTCCTCTTCAACCCGCACGAATTCGATATTGTTCTCTTCCAGCATCTCCGCCAGCAAGTTCTGGAACTCTTTGCGATCCACCGAACTGCCGAGGCTGCGTAAACCATCCGCCACCCACGGCGTGTTGTTCTCCAGCAGGATCACCAGATCGAAACGGTATTCATCAATCAACGCCTGTACGAACGGATGCTCACGCCCTTCGTACTTTTTGCAGAACGCCTGGGTAGTGACAAAATCAGTGTCAATAAACGCCACTTTATTGGCATATTTCACTGCAAAATCAATGTATTGTGCGTGGCCCAGCGCGATTTTATCGTAATCGGAATACTGCAATGCGATCTCATCACCGCCGAGGTGTGAAAAGACATAATCGCGACCATATTCCCACGCACTGGTGGTATTGAAGATATTGGCAAGTTTGTTTACCAGGGTGGATTTACCGCTCGACTCGCCACCAAGGATCGCCACGGTACGTACAAAGAACGGCTTCACTTCCGTAGGAATATATTCCCAGTAGCGGAACGGGTTTTCGCGGATCTGCGCACCGCTGATACTCATAAAGGTACGTTTCGGATCGACCAGCACCGTATCGATCCCCAGATGTTCCATATACTGTGGCGCATCGGCTTCTTCCGAGGTGTAGATCAGGTCCGGCTGAATCCCCTTTTCAGCCATAAACTTTTTGATGCCGTTGCTCCACACATCCCAGCCGTGCGGATACGGCTCCATGCCCTCTTCGTTGAAAGCATGAATGCGAATATTTTTCTGATATTTAAAAGTTTGTAATAACCAGCGCAGACGATCCGGCACCGTGGGCTGCTGCGACATGGCGCTGTCTTCAAACAACGCGCGGTCGCGGGTATCGTCAAAACCCATAATGATATGCAGCTCGTCAACCTGGCTACAGGCGCGCTGGATAAGGTAGATATGTCCGGTATGCAGCGGGTAGAACTTACCGAATACGACACCAATGGTTTTCTTCTGTCGGGGAAATTCAAGCCCCAAAAAACGGTGCAACGCCTCCAGCTTTTGCGCGCTGGGGCTTTTAATTTTGGCATTCAGTAACTGGCTTAAATACCCTTTGGTCATACCGCTGGCATCAGCTACCTGCTGTAGCGTGCAGCCCTGTTGCTTGATGGCAGTTTTCAGGTAATCAAATGACGACATATCTCCCTCCGTATCTCTCATTATAAGTCGTCGAACACGCTAAGCGCGTCGGAGAGTTTTTTAACGCCAAAAATCTGCATCCCTTCCGGCGCTTTTTTCGGTACGTTAGCCGCCGGAACAATCGCCCGGCGAAAACCGTGTTTCGCCGCTTCTGAAATTCGTTCCTGACCGCTGGGCACCGGGCGGATCTCCCCTGCCAGCCCGACTTCACCAAACACCACCAGATCCTGTGGCAGCGGTCTGTCACGCAGGCTGGAAACCATCGCCAGCAGTAAAGCTAAATCGGCACTGGTTTCGGTTACCTTCACGCCGCCGACCACGTTCACAAATACATCCTGATCGGCCATTTGCAGACCACCGTGACGGTGCAAGACAGCCAGCAGGATTGCCAGACGGTTTTGTTCCAGCCCCACTGCCACGCGGCGCGGATTCGCCATCATCGAGTGATCGACCAGCGCCTGAATCTCCACCAGCAACGGACGCGTTCCTTCCCACACCACCATCACGGAGCTGCCGGAGGTCACTTCATCTCCGCGACTTAAGAAAATTGCCGAAGGGTTGCTGACTTCACGCAGCCCCTGTTCGGTCATCGCGAAGACGCCCAGCTCATTCACCGCGCCGAAGCGGTTTTTATGGCTGCGCAAGGTGCGAAAACGGGAGTCGGCATCACCATCCAGAAGCACCGAACAGTCGATACAGTGTTCCAGCACTTTAGGGCCAGCCAGCGAGCCATCTTTGGTTACGTGCCCAACCATGACAATCGCCACACCGCGCGTTTTGGCGAAGCGCGTCAGATAAGCCGCCGTTTCACGCACCTGCGCCACGCTGCCAGGCGATGACTGTACATCCGCCATATGCATCACCTGGATCGAGTCAATTACCATCAGCTTCGGTTGCTCTTCTTCGGCAATCAGGCAGATCTGCTCGATGCTGGTTTCCGACAACATATTGAGATTGTCAGTCGGCAGGCCAAGGCGATGAGCGCGCATTGCCACCTGTTGCAGCGACTCTTCGCCGGTGACATACAGCGTTTTCATCTGCTGGGCCAGTTTGCACAGCGTTTGCAGCAACAGCGTGGATTTCCCCGCACCAGGGTTACCGCCAATCAGAATGGCACTTCCTGGCACCACGCCGCCGCCTAGTACGCGGTCGAACTCTTTAAATCCGGTGGAAAAACGCGGCAGCTCTTCAAGGCTGATATCGGAGAGTTTCTGGACTTTTGCCACCCCGGCGCTACCGGCATAGCCGCTGAGACGCTCGTTACGCGCCACCGTTGGCGACGCAGCAAGACGCACCTCGGTGATGGTGTTCCAGGCATGACAGGCACTGCACTGCCCCTGCCAGCGCGGATAATCGGCCCCGCATTCATTACAAACAAAGGCGCGTTTTGGAGCTTTTGCCACGGTGTACCTCGTTAATGCTGTGCCGCCCGCAGGATGGCGGGCGAGCAATTACTTCTGATTCAGGCTGCCTGAGAGGATGCAGAATACCCCCATCAGGTCAGCGTGACGGATGGTGACTTCCGCCTTTTCATTCACTTTTGGCTTGGCATGGTAGGCAATCCCCAGCCCTGCCGCTTTGATCATCGGCAGGTCATTGGCTCCATCGCCAATCGCCACGGTCTGCGCCAGCGGGATTTCATACTCCTGCGCGAGGCGAGTCAGAGTTTTCGCTTTGTACTGCGCGTCTACGATGTCGCCGATCACATTGCCGGTAAATTTACCGTCCATGATCTCCAGTTCATTGGCTACCACGGCGGTCAGGCGCAACTTGTCGCGCAGATATTCAGCAAAGAAAGTAAAGCCGCCGGAGGCAATCGCCACTTTCCAGCCCAGCGTTTCCAGCTTGAGCACCAGTTGCGTTAAGCCTGGCATCAGCGGCAGATTTTCACGCACCTGTTGCAGAATATTGGCGTCAGCGCCTTTCAGCGTCGCCACGCGGCTGCGCAGGCTGGCGGTAAAATCGAGTTCGCCGCGCATCGCCCGTTCGGTTACTTCCGCCACCATCTCGCCCGTTCCGGCCAGTTTGGCAATTTCATCAATACATTCAATCTGGATGGCGGTGGAATCCATGTCCATCACCAGCAAACCCGGCGTGCGCAGGTGCGGGATTTTCCCCAGCGGGGCGACATCCAGTTGCGCTTCATGGGCCAGGCGCGTAGCCCGTGCGGTGAGTGAACCTGCCAGACGAATCACCTGATAATCTTCCACGCACCAGGCGGCAACAATCACCATCGCCGCACCCAGTTTGCTCTGGTATTGGGTCAGACGCTGTTTATCCAGCCCACGACCATACAGCAGCCAGCCGCTACGACCTGCGTGGTAATCCAGTGGCATCACTTCATCACCACTTAATGAAAGAGGCAGACCCGGCCATAAAGAGACATCTTCAGGCAGGTCGCACCAGGTAATGTTAGGCATTAAGGCTCCTGTAAAATCGTTCGAAGCAGGGAAAATAACGCATGAGGCTACCTTGTATCCATTGCTTCTGGCAACATTAAGTCTCAAATTTTCAAAGGGTGGAAGATGGCTCGCACAAAACTGAAATTCCGGCTGCATCGGGCAGTGATTGTCCTGTTCTGTCTTGCCTTGTTAGTGGCGCTGATGCAGGGAGCGTCATGGTTTAGTCAAAACCACCAGCGACAACGTAATCCACAGCTGGAAGAACTGGCCCGCACCCTGGCGCGTCAGGTAACGCTGAACGTTGCACCGCTGATGCGTACCGACTCGCCGGATGAAAAACGCATTCAGGCGATCCTCGATCAGTTAACGGATGAAAGCCGTATCCTCGACGCGGGCGTGTATGACGAACAAGGCGATCTTATCGCCCGTTCTGGCGAAAGCGTCGAAGTGCGCGACCGGCTGGCGCTCGACGGTAAAAAAGCGGGCGGCTATTTTAACCAGCAGATTGTCGAACCAATTGCCGGGAAAAACGGACCGCTCGGCTATCTGCGCCTGACGCTCGACACCCATACGCTCGCCACCGAAGCCCAACAGGTGGATAACACCACTAACATTTTACGCCTGATGTTGCTGCTTTCACTGGCAATCGGCGTAGTGCTGACCCGCACGCTGCTACAGGGTAAACGTACCCGCTGGCAGCAATCGCCCTTCCTGTTAACCGCCAGCAAACCGGTGCCGGAAGAGGAAGAAAGCGAGAAAAAAGAGTGACCCATTACTACAAGAAAGGAAATCGTTATGTCCACATTACGCCTGCTCATCTCTGACTCTTACGACCCGTGGTTTAACCTGGCGGTGGAGGAGTGTATTTTTCGCCAGATGCCCGCCACGCAGCGCGTTCTGTTTCTCTGGCGCAATGCCGACACGGTAGTGATTGGTCGCGCGCAGAACCCGTGGAAAGAGTGTAATACCCGGCGGATGGAAGAAGATAACGTCCGCCTGGCACGGCGCAGTAGCGGTGGCGGCGCGGTGTTCCACGATCTCGGCAATACCTGCTTTACCTTTATGGCTGGCAAGCCGGAGTACGATAAAACCATCTCCACGTCGATTGTGCTCAATGCGCTGAACGCGCTTGGCGTCAGCGCCGAAGCGTCCGGGCGTAACGATCTGGTGGTGAAAACCGCCGAAGGCGACCGCAAAGTCTCAGGATCGGCCTATCGCGAAACCAAAGATCGTGGCTTCCACCACGGCACCTTGCTGCTCAATGCCGACCTTAGCCGCCTGGCAAACTATCTCAATCCGGATAAAAAGAAACTGGCGGCGAAAGGCATTACCTCAGTGCGTTCCCGCGTGACCAACCTCACCGAGCTGCTGCCGGGGATCACCCATGAGCAGGTTTGCGAGGCCATAACCAAGGCCTTTTTCGCCCATTATGGCGAGCGTGTAGAAGCGGAAATCATCTCCCCGGACAAAACGCCAGACTTGCCAAACTTCGCCGAAACCTTTGCCCGTCAGAGTAGCTGGGAATGGAACTTCGGTCAGGCTCCGGCATTCTCGCATCTGCTGGATGAACGCTTTAGCTGGGGCGGCGTGGAACTGCATTTCGACGTTGAAAAAGGCCATATCACCCGCGCCCAGGTGTTTACCGACAGCCTCAACCCCGCGCCGCTGGAAGCCCTCGCCGGGCGACTGCAAGGCTGCCTGTACCGCGCGGATATGCTGCAACAAGAGTGCGAAGCGCTGTTGGTTGACTTCCCGGACCAGGAAAAAGAGCTACGGAAGTTGTCGACGTGGATAGCGGGGGCGGTAAGGTAACTCGCTGATTAAAATATCCAGGGAAGGAAATATGATCGATCTGGAAAACCAGGAACGGGAGATTATCAATTTAATGTTCAGCCAGCGTATTTCCTGGCTAGCCGCCGTGCGTATCAGGCATAAATTATCGCTTGCTGAAGTAAGTAAAATGTTAGGTATCTCGATTAATTCTCTAAAACAGATCGAAAAGACGGAACGGCTTAGCTCAAACATCAAAAGCAAAATGGCAGAAATTTATGGTTGTCCACCAGAGTTGCTGATATGCCCTTCCTGGATGACGGCTGAACATAAATGAATAGATTCGTGAATAGATACTTGAATGTATTTTATTTTTTATCTATATGAAAAATAATAGTAAATCTATAAATCAGTTGCTATTGATGAATAGATACTAAAAGCCGGAGCAGTCTCCCACTCCGGCTTAACACGACAATCGCCTTTCAGCGAAACACAATTACTCTTTATCGCCCAGCAGAACGGATTCCAGTGCGATTTTGATCATGTCGTTGAAGGTGGTCTGACGCTCAGCGGCAGTGGTCTGCTCGTGAGTGCGGATGTGGTCAGACACGGTGCAGATGGTCAGGGCTTTCGCGCCAAATTCTGCAGCGACGCCGTAGATACCAGCCGCTTCCATTTCCACGCCGAGGATGCCGTATTTTTCCATCACGTCGAACATTTCGCCGTCCGGAGAGTAGAACAGGTCAGCGGAGAACAGGTTACCAACGCGAGCATCAACGCCCAGTGCTTTAGCCGCGTCTACCGCGTTACGCACCATGTCAAAGTCAGCGATAGCGGCAAAGTCATGGTCTTTAAAACGGATACGGTTAACTTTGGAATCGGTGCAGGCACCCATACCGATAACGACGTCGCGCAGTTTTACGTGCGGCAGAACAGCGCCACAGGAGCCTACGCGGATAATTTTCTTTACGCCGAAATCGGTGATCAGTTCTTTGGTGTAGATGGAGCAGGACGGGATACCCATACCGTGACCCATTACGGAAATTTTGCGGCCTTTGTAAGTACCGGTGAAGCCCAGCATACCGCGAACGTTGTTCACTTCACGGGCATCTTCAAGGAAAGTTTCAGCAATATACTTCGCACGCAGCGGGTCGCCTGGCATCAAAACTACGTCAGCGAAATCGCCCATTTCTGCATTAATGTGTGGGGTAGCCATTGTTTTATCCTTATCAACATGTTTTCACCCTCTCCCTGTGGGAGAGGGCCGGGGTGAGGGCATCAAGCCGCACCCATTATCAGAACATGGCTTTGCCATATTCCATATCAGAAGTACCAAAATATTTTGCCAGAGTCTGGCCGATATCCGCGAAGGTTTCACGGTGACCCAGTGAACCCGGTTTTACTTTCGGGCCGTAAACCAGTACCGGAATGTGTTCACGCGTGTGGTCAGTACCGGTCCAGGTCGGATCACAACCGTGGTCAGCAGTGAGGATCAGGATGTCGTCATCGCGCAGCAAAGACATCAGCTCCGGCAGACGGCGGTCGAACAGCTCCAGACCCGCAGCATAACCGGCGACGTCGCGACGGTGGCCCCAGGAAGAGTCGAAGTCAACGAAGTTGGTGAAGACGATGGTGTTATCACCCGCTTCTTTCATCTCTTTGATGGTGGCGTCAAACAGCGCGTCCAGGCCAGTTGCTTTCACTTTCTTGGTGATACCGCAGTTGGCGTAGATGTCTGCAATTTTACCGACAGAAACCACCTGACCGTGTTTTTCATCAACCAGTTTCTGCAGCACGGTCGGTGCTGGCGGCTCAACAGCCAGGTCGTGACGGTTACCGGTACGCTGGAAGTTACCGGCTTTGTCACCGATAAACGGACGAGCGATAACACGTCCGATGTTGTAGCCGCCGTTGGTCAGCTCTTCACGGGCGATTTCGCACAGTTCGTAGAGTTTATCCAGACCGAAAGTTTCTTCATGGCAGGCAATCTGGAACACGGAGTCAGCGGAGGTATAGAAAATCGGCTTGCCGGTTTTCATGTGCTCTTCGCCCAGCTGATCCAGAATGACCGTACCGGAAGAGTGGCAGTTACCGAGGTAACCCGGCAGATTAGCGCGTTCGACCAGTTTATCCAGCAGCTCTTGCGGGAAGCTGTTTTCGTGATCGGAGAAATATCCCCACTCAAACAGAACCGGGACACCGGCGATTTCCCAGTGACCAGACGGGGTATCTTTACCGGATGACATTTCGTGCGCCCATGCGTACGCGCCGATAACTTCAGCGTTGCCGTCCATTCCCGCCGGAATGAAACCGGTAGAACCTTCGTGTGCTTTCGCCAGCCCCAGACGGGTCAGATTTGGCAGATTGAGCGGGCCTTTACGACCGTTATCAGCTTCGCCTTTGGCACAAGCTTCTGCGATATGACCCAAGGTGTCAGCCCCGACGTCACCAAAGCGTTCTGCATCTTCTGTAGCGCCGATGCCGAATGAGTCCAGCACCATAATAAATGCACGTTTCATATGTTCTCCGTACTCAGTGCTTCAAATTTAAATGATCAGATCAGTATACCGTTATTCGCTGATACGGCGATAGACAGTTGGTGTGCTTTCCGGTGCTTTATCGGCAAGTTTAATTGCCGCTTTCACCGCTTTCGCCGCTTCCTGCCAGCTGTTTTCGTCTTTCGCGTGGATAACCGCCAGCGGACGCTGACCGTCTACCTGGTCGCCCAAACGCGCCATATCAGTAAAGCCGACGCTGTAATCAATGGTGTCAGATGCCTGACGACGACCGCCGCCCATTGCAACCACTGCCATCCCCAGCGCGCGGGTATCCATTTCACTGACAAAACCTTCGGTATCAGCATAGACTGCTTTCGTCAGCATCGCTGTCGGCAGATACTTCGCGTAGTTCTCAACGAAGTCGGTCGGGCCTTTTTGTGCCGCTACCATACGACCAAAGACTTCTGCCGCTTTACCGTTGTCCAGCACCGCCTGCAATTTCGCGCGCGCTTCGGCGTCATCTTTCGCCAGTTTGCCGGAGATCAGCATCTCCACGCACAGCGCCATCGTGACATCAAACAGACGCGGGTTACGATATTCACCCGTCAGGAACTGCACCGCTTCACGAACTTCAACCGCGTTACCTGCACTGGAGGCCAGTACCTGATTCATGTCGGTGAGCAGCGCGGTGGTGCGCACGCCAGCGCCGTTAGCCACGCCAACAATCGCTTCGGCAAGGGCTTCAGAGAGTTCGTAGGTCGGCATAAACGCGCCGCTACCCACTTTCACGTCCATCACCAGCGCGTCCAGACCTTCCGCCAGTTTCTTCGCCAGAATAGAGGCGGTGATCAGCGGGATGGAGTCCACGGTTGCGGTAATATCACGGGTCGCGTAGAAACGTTTATCCGCCGGAGCCAGTGAGCTGGTCTGACCGATAATCGCCACGCCGACGTCTTTAATAATTTCGCGGAAACGGTTGTCATCCGGGAAAATGTCGAAGCCAGGGATGGATTCCAGTTTGTCGAGCGTACCGCCAGTATGACCGAGGCCGCGACCGGAGATCATCGGAATATAGCCGCCGCAGGCTGCGACCATCGGCCCCAACATCAGCGAAGTCACATCGCCGACGCCGCCGGTGGAGTGTTTATCAACAATCGGGCCATTCAGATGCAGGCTTTTCCAGTCGAGAACGGTTCCTGAATCTCGCATCGCCATGGTCAGCGAGACACGCTCAGGCATTGTCATATCGTGGAAGAAAATGGTCATCGCGAGGGCGGCAATCTGCCCTTCGGAGATAGTGTTGTCGCGAATACCGTTGATAAAGAAACGAATTTCTTCATCGCTTAGCGCATGACCATCACGTTTTTTACGAATAATTTCTTGTGCGAGAAACAAGGTAACCTCCCGAGGAAAAGAGTATGAGGCGGCTTTTGCCGGATGCGTCTACGCCTTATCCGGCCTACGGGTAGATACGTCTCGTAGGCCTGATAAGCGCAGCGCATCAGGCGTAAAGCATCTTACTTAGTAGCTGCTGGCGCTCTTACCGTCGCCGTGGCCCAGCGCTTTCAGCAGGCTTGCCAGCAGGCTGGAAGCACCAAAGCGGTAGTGACGCGCATCAGCCCAGTCAGCACCGAACAGTTCATCTGCGATGGCGAGATATTTCTGCGCATCTTCCGCAGTACGCACGCCGCCCGCCGGTTTGAAACCAACGGTTTTTTCTACGCCCATATCACGGATCACTTCCATCATGATGCGCGCGCTTTCCGGCGTCGCGTTCACAGCCACTTTACCGGTAGAGGTTTTGATGAAGTCCGCACCCGCTTTGATGGAGATTTCAGACGCTTTACGGATCAGCGCTTCGTCTTTCAGTTCGCCGGTTTCGATGATCACTTTCAGCAGTACATTCGCTGCCGCGCAAGCCTCTTTACAGGCTTTCACCAGGTCAAAACCAACCTGCTCGTTACCCGCCATCAGCGCGCGGTACGGGAACACAACGTCAACTTCATCTGCACCGTAGGCGATTGCCGCACGGGTTTCTGCCAGCGCGATTTCGATGTCATCGTTACCGTGTGGGAAGTTGGTTACCGTAGCGATTCGGATTTCCGGGGTGCCCTGCTCTTTCAGCGTTTTGCGAGCAATCGGGATAAAGCGAGGATAGATACAGATAGCGGCGGTATTGCCGACCGGAGTTTTGGCCTGATGACACAGAGCAATTACTTTCTCGTCGGTGTCGTCGTCATTCAGGGTGGTCAGGTCCATCAATTTCAGTGCACGCAGGCTGCTTGCTTTCAGATCAGTCATTTCATTCTCCTGGCTTGTCGCCAATAAAATTCACCTTGCGAGTTTGTTAGTATTCTAACATCTACTCCGCAACACACTTCGATATACATCACAATTAAGGAAATCTACTTACAAGTTTGCATCACTGTAATGCGATCTGGTTCAAATAATTCACTTTCAAATGAATGCGTCAGTGGTGGCAAACGCATCAGGATCAAAGTGAACATCACGAAACTTCTTACAATGGCGCATCACCTTCGGCATAAAAGGAAAAGAAGATGCCCACTTCTGATGAAAATGCACTGCAACAACGTTGCCAGCAAATTGTCACCAGCCCAGTGCTTAGCCCGGAGCAGAAGCGCCATTTTCTGGCACTTGAAGCAGAAAACAATCGGCCTTATCCGCAGCTGCCTGCCGAAGCCCGCCGTGCGCTGGATGAGGGTGTAATCTGCGATATGTTTGAAGGTCATGCGCCGTACAAACCGCGCTATGTCTTACCCGATTACGCCCGTTTTCTGGCGAACGGTTCCGAATGGCTGGAGCTGGAAGGCGCGAAAGATCTTGATGACGCACTCTCTCTGCTGACCATTCTTTACCACCACGTACCGTCGGTCACATCGATGCCGGTCTACCTGGGGCAACTGGATGCGTTGTTGCAACCGTATGTTAGAATTCTAACACAAGACGAGATCGATATTCGAATAAAACGTTTCTGGCGTTACCTCGACAGAACCCTGCCAGACGCCTTTATGCACGCCAATATCGGCCCGTCTGATTCGCCCATTACCCGTGCAATCTTACGTGCAGACGCAGAGTTGAAGCAGGTTTCACCGAACCTGACCTTTATCTACGATCCTGAAATCACCCCTGATGACCTACTGCTGGAAGTGGCGAAGAACATCTGTGAATGTAGCAAACCGCACATCGCCAACGGTCCGGTGCATGATAAAATTTTCACAAAAGGGGGCTACGGGATTGTGAGCTGTTACAACTCACTGCCGCTGGCGGGTGGTGGCAGCACGCTGGTACGCCTTAACCTGAAAGCCATTGCCGAGCGCAGCGAATCGCTGGATGACTTCTTTACGCGCACTCTACCGCACTACTGCCAGCAGCAGATCGCCATCATCGATGCGCGGTGTGAATTCCTCTATCAACAATCACACTTCTTTGAGAATAGCTTCCTGGTGAAAGAAGGGCTGATTAACCCTGAACGTTTTGTGCCAATGTTTGGCATGTATGGGCTGGCGGAAGCGGTTAACTTGCTGTGTGAGAAAGAAGGGATTGCCGCGCGCTACGGTAAAGAAGCCGCCGCAAATGAAGTGGGTTATCGCATCAGCGCGCAACTGGCGGAGTTTGTCGCCAATACCCCCGTGAAATATGGCTGGCAAAAACGCGCCATGTTACACGCACAGTCGGGGATCAGTTCCGATATCGGCACCACGCCGGGCGCGCGTTTACCCTATGGCGATGAGCCAGATCCGATCACCCATCTGCAAACTGTCGCCCCGCATCATGCTTATTATTATTCCGGCATCAGCGACATTCTGACGCTCGACGAAACCATCAAACGTAATCCGCAGGCGCTGGTACAGCTTTGCCTCGGTGCCTTTAAAGCCGGAATGCGTGAATTTACCGCCAATGTCAGCGGTAACGATCTGGTTCGCGTTACCGGTTATATGGTGCGTTTGTCGGATTTAGAAAAATATCGCGCCGAAGGTTCACGCACCAACACCACCTGGCTGGGCGAAGAAGCCGCACGCAACACTCGTATTCTGGAACGCCAGCCGCGCGTGATAAGCCATGAACAGCAGATGCGCTTTAGTCAGTAAGATTATCCCCTTCTCCTGCGTTGACGGGCCAGGCAGTCGTCTGGCTCTGTTTTTGCAGGGCTGCAATCTGCGCTGCAAAAACTGTCACAATCCGTGGACGATGGGGCGCTGTAATCATTGCGGAGAGTGCGTGCCACAGTGTCCGCATCAGGCGTTGCAGATTGTTGACGGCAAAGTGGTGTGGAACGCTGCGGTCTGCGAGCAGTGTGATACCTGCCTGAAGAGGTGTCCGCAACATGCCACGCCGATGGCGCAATCCATGAGCGTGGACGAAGTGCTTAGCCATGTCCGCAAAGCGGTGCTGTTTATTGAAGGGATAACGGTAAGCGGCGGCGAAGCCACGACCCAACTGCCGTTTGTAGTGGCGCTGTTTACTGCTATCAAAAACGATCCGCAACTGCGCCATCTCACCTGTCTGGTGGACAGTAACGGCATGTTGAGCGAAACCGGCTGGGAAAAATTACTCCCGGTGTGTGACGGCGCAATGCTCGATCTCAAAGCATGGGGTAGCGAATGTCATCAACAATTAACCGGACGCGATAATCAGCAGATTAAGCGCAGCATCTGTTTGCTGGCAGAGCGCGGCAAGCTGGCGGAACTGCGTTTGCTGGTAATCCCTGGCCAGGTGGATTATTTGCAACACATCGAAGAACTGGCGGCGTTTATCAAGGGACTTGGCGATGTTCCGGTACGCCTGAACGCGTTTCATGCCCACGGCGTGTATGGCGAGGCGCAAAGCTGGGCGAGCGCCACGCCGGAAGACGTTGAGCCGTTGGCTGATGCATTAAAGGTGCGCGGGGTGGGCCGGTTGATATTTCCGGCGCTGTATTTGTGACATGCCGGATGCGGCCTACGGTTCGGCACAGACTTGTAGGCATGATAAGACGCGTCCAGCGTCGCATCAGGCATTGTGCGCCAACTGCCGGATGCGGCGTGAACGCCTTATCCGGCCTACGGTTCGGCACAAACCTGTAGGCCTGATAAGACGCGACAAGCGTCGCATCAGGCATTATGCGCCGACTGCCGGATGCGGCGTGAACGCCTTATCCGGCCTACGGTTCGGCACAGACTTGTAGGCATGATAAGACGCGACAAGCGTCGCATCAGGCATTGTGCGCCAACTGCCGGATGCGGCGTAAACGCCTTATCCGGCCTACGGTTCGGCACAGACTTGTAGGCATGATAAGACGCGTCAAGCGTCGCATCAGGCATTGTGCGCCAACTGCCGGATACGGCGTGAACGCCTTATCCGGCCTACGGTTCGGCACAAACCTGTAGGCATGATAAGACGCGACAAGCGTCGCATCAGGCATTATGCGCCGACTGCCGGATGCTGCCTACGAAGGGTAAACTACCCACTAACGCTAAACAACGCATACGTATTATTAAGCAACACTTCGGCAATCTCATCTTCTGGTTCCGGGCGCAACTCGCAAAGCACGTCAAACACCCGCACAGCCTGTTCCGGTCGGTTAGGCTGCCCCTGAAAGCCGTTGAGCGGCATATCCGGCGCGTCGGTTTCCAGCAACAACGATGCCAGCGGTAATTTTGCGATGACATCGCGGGTTTTACTGGCGCGTGGATAGGTGATAGTACCGCCTACGCCGATTTTGTAGCCCAGCTGTACAAACCGCTCGGCCTGTTGCAGGCTGCCGGAAAAACCGTGAACCACGCCAGTGCACGGTAAATCGTGACGTTTAAGATGCATCGCCAGTTTGTCGTGTGTACGCCGGGAATGAAGGATCACCGGCAGATCGTAGCGTTTCGCCAGTTTCAGCTGTTCGTCGAGTAACCACTGCTGCCTCTCAAATTGCGGATCGTCGCCGAAGAGATCCAGACCGATCTCCCCCACCGCCACCACCTTCGCCGGACGCCTTTCCAGCGCCTGCTGTAGCTGATCAAGAGACACATCGCTATGTTTTTCCAACATCCCCGGATGCAACCCCAATGCGGCATACAGCGGTTGATATTTTTCCGCTAACGCCTGCACGCGGGCAAAATTTTCCGCCTCTGTCGCCGGAACAATGATCTTGCCTACGCCCGCTTGTGCCGCGCGTTGCAGGCTGGCCTCTTCATCGCCACTAAACGGCGGGAAATCAAAATGGCAGTGGGTATCGATAAAACGGCAAATCAAGCCAGATCCTCATTGTTAAATGTCGGGTCGTTCGCCTGCGGAGCATCGCTCACTTCGGCAACCAGCGTATCGTTGGCGACTGGCGCAGGCGGAATAACGATCGATTCCGGCGTCACCACTGGCACCAGATGGCGGGTAAGCGGCGCTTTTTCAGTTAATAGCTTGCCAACCGTGGCGAGGAAATAACGACCGCATAAACGCCCAAGTTTATAGTCTTCACGCAGCGCCGGAATCCGACTGCCAAGCGCGATACTATGTAATGGTTTCGGTGGATAAATTTCGAATATCCGCAGCTTGCCCGGTGGTTTCTCAATAAATTGCTGAATGTCACGATAGCTGGTTTCATGATGCTGCACCAGATTGACCAGCGGCTGCAGGCTACTGTCACCCAGCCAGCGTTCCATGCGTTTGAACCACTGCGGCGTGTAGTACATTTGTGACGGCACAGTGCGGATGACGACCAACGTTTTAGCGCCCTGCCTTGCCGCCTCTTTAACCGGAATCGCATCACTGATCCCGCCATCCAGGTAGTTAATGCCTTCCAGCGACACTCCGCTACGATAAAAGCCAGGTATCGCACTGGAGGCGCGAATCACATCCAGCCAGTTTTGTTTGGTTGGTAAAAAGTAATTAGGCGCGTAGTCATCCTGACGACAGGCACACATATAAAACGATTTGCCGCTGTCAAACAACCGCGCGGCGGTATCCATTTGCAACGGCATCTGGCTTGCGGTGGCCTCCACCAGCCAGTCGAGATCGATAAGATTTCCTCCACGGACAAAGCGCAATGGATCGAAAAATTCGCGTTTTGTGGTATAGCACATGATGACTTTGCGCGCGTAACCGGGCTGATTGCAGATAAACGCCGAGAGGTTCTGCGCCCCGGCAGATGTGCCGAGATAAAGATCGAAAGGATTAAACTGCGCGCGCATAAACTCATCCAGCACGCCAGCCGTGAAAATTCCACGCTGTCCGCCGCCTTCGCACACCAGAGCTATTCGTCCAGGCTGGAACGGCCTTAGCGACAACGGCGCAATATTACCAAGCGTTACAGGTATTCGCTGCCCCACCTCTGCCTTCCTGTTTTTGTTGTGAAAGAATGACAAAGTAACGCAATTTATTATTCGCTAAAACCGCAAAAGCCAGTCCGCTGGACTGGCTTTGGATAAAATTTTCTTAATGGTCTGAAATCTAGGGTCGTTTTCGGCCCATGAACAAACTCACCAGGAACAGAATAATCCCGACGACAAAGACAATTTTAGCTGCGCCTGCAGCGGTACCGGCCAGACCACCAAACCCAAGTGCGGCGGCGATTAACGCGATAACCAGAAATATGATGCCCCAACGAAACATAAGCGTCTCCTTTACCATAGTTAATGTCACCGCTTGATATGAGCGTGAAAATCACTCAATGCGATATTTTTAGTGTGGTGCACATCGCGCCTCCCGACAAAGTTCGGGAGGACGAATTACGACGAATTACTTAGTTTTCAGATCATTTTTAACGCTTTTCACACCATCTACCGCTTTGGCGATACTTTCAGCACGGTCGCTCTGTGCCTGGGAATCGACGGTACCGGAGAGCTGAACCACGCCGTCGGTGGTTTCAACTTTCACATGACGGGAAGGGACGATATCGTCCGCCAGCAGTTTGGCTTTGATTTCACTGGTGGTGGCGGTGTCACCCGCGTAGCCCTTCACAGAGCCTTCTTTAGCGTCGCGAACGTGCAGTTTGTCGCTGACAGAGGTCACCCCTTCAACGCCTTTCGCCACTTTCACTGCCTCTTCGGCCTGAGCCTGGCTTTCAACGAAACCGCTCAGGGTCACGACTTTTTGATCGGTTTTGACAGAGATATCGGTGCTCTTGATGTTGTCATGATCCACCAGGGCCGCCTTCACTTTCGCGGTGATGGCGCTGTCATCCATGAAATTACCGACTTTATTCATAGAGCTATCGACTTTTTGCCCTGCGCTTTCATTGGTAGTCTGCGCGTTGTTTTCCGCGTAGGCAGAGCCTGTCGCGACGGCAGAGGTCAACATTACAGCCAGCAGAGTTTTCGAAATCTTCAGTCTTGTCATAGTCATCGATTTATTCCTGTAAGTTTGCTCGTAATTTGAGCCTGGCAACACGAGGTTGCATTGCTGAATAGGGAGAGACTTCACCCTCTACAGAAGTCAATGGTCGCCATCACAAAAGCGATGGGTGATGAATAACGACCATTACAGCCTCTGAATCAGTTATTAATATCGGTAGAATGACAATCTACGGCTTTAGATACTGATATCTACGCATTGAACGGTATTTAACGCCGTCAGAAATGTCATTACTTTGTTAAATATAGATCACAATTTTGAAACCGCTCGGGATATCATCGAAAACATAAGCAAAAGTGAATGTTTTAAGAACATTCCGTAAGCGGCTAATAAGGAAGGGAAATTGACAGGGCGCAGCGGCTACCGCGCCCTGGAGGCAAGAATTAATGCTCGCGGGTCTGGTGGAACTGAACGTCCGGATAACGTTCCTGCGCCAGGCGCAGGTTGACCATGCTGGTAGCGATGTAAGCGAGGTTATCGCCGCCATCAAGCGCCAGTTGGCTTTCGTTCTTACGCTTGAACTCTTCGAATTTCTTCGCGTCTGCACATTCTACCCAGCGGGCGGTGGCAACGTTGACTGATTCATATACTGCTTCAACGTTGTATTCGCTCTTCAGGCGCGATACCACCACATCAAACTGCAGCACACCAACCGCACCAACGATCAGATCGTTGTTGGAGATTGGACGGAACACCTGCACCGCGCCCTCTTCGGAAAGCTGTACCAGCCCTTTGAGCAGCTGTTTTTGCTTCAGCGGATCTTTCAGGCGGATGCGACGGAACAGTTCTGGCGCGAAGTTCGGAATACCGGTGAACTTCATCATCTCACCCTGGGTAAAGGTGTCGCCAATCTGAATGGTGCCGTGGTTGTGCAGGCCGAGGATATCGCCCGGATATGCTTCTTCAACGTGCGAACGGTCACCTGCCATAAAGGTCAGCGCGTCGGAGATAACCACATCTTTCGCAGTACGCACCTGGCGCAGCTTCATGCCTTTTTCATATTTACCGGATACTACGCGCATAAACGCCACGCGGTCGCGGTGTTTCGGGTCCATGTTGGCCTGAATTTTAAATACGAAGCCGGTAAATTTGTCTTCGCTCGCCTCTACGGTACGGGTATCAGTCTGACGCGGCATCGGCGCAGGAGCCCACTCCACCAGGCCATCCAGCATATGATCGACACCGAAGTTACCCAGCGCAGTACCGAAGAATACCGGAGTGATTTCGCCCGCAAGGAACAGCTCTTTGTCGAACTCATTAGACGCGCCTTTCACCAGTTCCAGTTCGTCACGCAGCTGCTGTGCCAGATCTTCACCGACCGCTGCATCGAGATCCGGGTTATTCAGCCCTTTAACAATGCGGACTTCCTGAATGGTGTGGCCTTTACCGCTCTGATAGAGATAGGTTTCGTCTTTATAAAGGTGGTAAACGCCTTTAAACAGCTTGCCGCAGCCGATCGGCCAGGTGATCGGTGCGCAGCCGATTTTCAGCTCGTTCTCAACTTCATCGAGCAGTTCCATCGGGTCGCGGATATCACGGTCAAGTTTGTTCATAAAGGTGAGGATCGGCGTGTCGCGCAGACGGGTAACTTCCATCAGCTTACGGGTACGATCTTCAACACCTTTTGCAGCGTCGATAACCATCAGGCAGCAGTCCACCGCCGTCAGGGTACGATAGGTATCTTCCGAGAAGTCTTCGTGCCCCGGGGTGTCGAGCAGGTTAACCAGGCAATCGTGATACGGAAACTGCATCACAGACGTAGTAATGGAGATCCCACGCTGCTTTTCCATCTCCATCCAGTCCGACTTAGCGTGCTGGTTGGAACCACGGCCTTTTACTGTACCGGCGGTCTGAATGGCCTGTCCGAACAGCAGCACCTTCTCGGTGATGGTAGTCTTACCGGCATCCGGGTGAGAAATAATGGCAAAAGTGCGGCGCTTCGCCACCTCTTGCAAATAAGGAGACAACGTCATAATTCTTTCTTC
>NZ_JAVUPQ010000030.1:0-46651 GCF_032029835.1 Escherichia sp. AM3
TCGGTGGAGCTGCATGACAAAGTCATCGGGCATTATCTGAACATAAAACACTATCAATAAGTTGGAGTCATTACCCAGTGATGTTACTGTATTAGAAAAAAGATGGTGGGGTATTAATCCACGTCTTATGACGTGTAAACAGAAATTCGTATTCCAATGATCTGCTTATCCGCAGTGGGCAGAATATTTATTTAAATGGCGTTCACCTTACGGCGAATGCAGACTCATTTGAGATAATTCGCTGGATACCTCATTCACTGCTGGTTTTTCGCGACAATAAGGGTCTGCATCGTTATCCCTTTGGTCAATTATCAGGCAAAGCGATACCCGTAGATGATGACGTCTCTTTTGAAGTAGGGGAAAGTCGCGTTCGCTGGCGTAAACAGCTCACGCCCGACCGTCAGTGGAGCAAGTGGATAGACCTACCAGGTATTGAACCTGAACAATTTCATCTGATTACTGGCAATATTGCGCAATATAAAGATCGGCTGTATGTAACAAAATTATCGACATTTGGTGAAGACCAGCTTGAGATAATCCCGCTGGATACGCCAGACCTGGTCATTGATCGCTCATTTAATAGCGGCAAACAGCATGCTTACTTTATCCGCCAATTACGGTCAAAGAGCTTGCAAATTATTCCAGTTAACGGTCCGCTAACTAAAAACGATCGCTTCGCTTATGACGATCGCAATGTTTATACATGGACCGATACAGAGGTAAGGATTACGCCCTCCCCCTGCCCGGCGAAAACTCGTGTCAGAGAGGAGAACGTACGTGAAGTTCAAAACAGAGACATCATTATTCCGGTGACGGATGAATCATGCCGGAACGCAGCAGCAGAGGTGCAAACTTTGAAGCCCTGACCCCATACCGCTATACTGCCGCCATCACTTAAAAACAGGATACAACAATGAACGACAGTGAATTTCATCGCCTGGCTGATCAACTCTGGCTGACCATTGAAGAACGCCTGGACTACTGGGATGGCGACAGCGATATCGACTGCGAAATCAACGGCGGCGTACTGACCATTACCTTTGAAAATGGCAGCAAAATCATTATCAACCGCCAGGAACCGCTGCACCAGGTATGGCTGGCAACCAAACAAGGCGGCTACCATTTTGATCTGAAAGGCGATGAGTGGATTTGCGATCGCAGCGGCGAAACCTTCTGGGATTTGCTGGAACAGGCGGCGACGCAGCAGGCGGGTGAAACAGTCAGTTTCCGCTAAGATTGCATGCCGGATAAGCCTCGCTTTCCGGCACGTTCATCACGAAAAATATTGCTGTAATAGCGGCGTATCGTGATCCTGATTGGCAGGCGGCATGTTACCGATAGATTTTGTGCGGAACGGAATCACCTGTTCACGACCATCAACCTTCACAATCTGATAGAACTGCGGCAGGTTGAAGTTGATGAAGCTTGAGCCGTAGGTAAAACGGTCATGCGATGACGAGTAGAAGCGACTGACGTCACGTACCAGCTCCTCTTTGCTGCCTTCGCAGTGGTGATATACCTCAACCCGGTTGCTTTCGTCGAGAATGTAGATATTAAAGCCATTCTCGTCTTGCGTTTCTTCGAAAAAGAACTGGATGATCCCTTCGCTGGCAAAGCCGTCCACCACCGCCGGTAATTTGACGTGATTGGTTTCAACCTGCACTGACAGGCCGTGCAGTTTGTTATGCGAAATCGCGCCATAAAACTCGATGGCGTTTTCCAGTTTCTGTACCGATACATTCAGGCGTTCGAAGAACAACCCCCAGGTTTGACCAGAAACGCGCAGCGCCTTGAAACGCCCGGTTTCCTGGCGGGTGCTGGAAAGGCGCAGTTCAATACACTCAGAAACCAGTTGCTGCACGCGAGTACGGATTAAGCCGCGCAGATGCTGGCTATAACAGAAGACTTCCACGCTATCTGGCGGTGCGGCGTCCTGATGCATTTTGCCGAGAATAGTTTTCAGGGCTTCGATCATCGATTGCTCGCCGTTGAAGTGCAGCGTACGCACTTCGTTCCACGAGTTGCGGTACAGCAGGTCAACGCTACCTACCAGGCAATTTTGATTCTCGCCAAAGCTGAAGACATCCAGCTTACGGAAATCAAAATGCACCACCTGATTGCGGAACGCCGCTGTCGGGTCATATTCCAGGTTAACGATAATCGCCAGATGGCGGATCTCACACGGGCTGTAGAGCGCCTTCGGTGTCGGTGCAGGTAAGCGCAGCGGGAAATGGTGCGACACGTCGGCGACCATCTCCTGCAACTTAGGCAAATCGACAATGCCGTTACCTTTAATATACAAACGGGTGCGCGAGGTCAGCAGGCCGTTAAACCATGCCCACGCCACCAGTTTATTCAGGTAACGGTTATATTCCAGCGGCTGATGGCTGATGATCGACTCAATATTTGGCGCGCGGTTATACAGATACCAACCTGAACGGTTAGCCCGGCCCGGCGGCACATAAATAAAGGTCAGATTCGGTTCCGAGAGATCGGGTGAAATCTGCGGGTTTACCAGCGTCACTTTACCTGGTAATGCTTCAAACGCGGCATACAGCTTACGCGTCAGCACGCCGATATCCTGCGGACTGGCGGAGACGCTAAGGTTATTGCGACGCGCAAAGCGGATCAGATTACGGTAGCTCTGCATCATCGCGTCGAGCAACTCGTTGTGCGCCTCACGCACCTGATCAATCTTCCAGTTAGCGCGGTTATCGAGCATTGCCAGACGAGCTTCGTCCCAACCCCACTCGCTCACTAACTGGCTCAACACTGCGCGACGCCAGCCTACGCAGGCGCGTTCACGGCTGAGCTTTTCGCACACTTTTAAATAGAAGCAGCGACGTACTAAATCCAGACGGGTAAAATCTTCAATCGCCGTCAGGTATTCAGTAACACGCTCCAGCATCATGCAGTATGGATCGAGACCAAACGATACAATCTCGCCGTCGTGCAAACGCTGTTTGATATCTTTCGCCAGCAGACGTGGGTTCGGGTATTCCCAGGAATAGGCTTCCAGCAGCAGTGTTTTCAGTACCGCTTTGTATGGGGAATCGATACTCTTGTAGAGCTGCCAAAGGCTGGCACCAAAGTACTCTTCAGCAGAAAGCGAGCTTAAGCCACCGAGATCCAGCCATTCATTTGGCGTCAGCACGCCCTGCGCGTAAAGCGTCATCACATAGTCGTCGTAATGCTCTTCTTCGTCGCACGGCACCATATTCCACAGAATACGCTTACCGGCGAGACGCACGGCGGTACGATAAAATTCGTCAAGCAACAGTATATGCTGGGTGGAGCCACAATCTTCGCCCCCCAGACTGCCACTTTCATTATGACGGAAACGGTTTTCATCAATCAGGAAGAAGCTGACTTCCACACCCAGCGAGGCGGCCCAGCTTTCCAGCAGGCTACATTTACGTTGTAGCAACTGGCGCTCTTCGCTATCGAGCCAGGATTGATGACAGACCCAGATATCCAGGTCAGAGGAACAACTTTGCCCTACGGACGAGGTGCTGCCCATGGTGTATACACCAGTAATTGGAAGCTCACCTTTCGGCGGGTCCTGTACTGACATTCCACGATACAGTTCAAGCTCGTTCAGGTAGTGGCGTTGAGTTTCATCAGGCGTGTAAAGGCAAATGCCTTTGGGAACGTTACCATCAAGGTAACCCGGCATTAGCGGATGGTGATAGTGCAACAATGTCGGCAGTAGACTGTAGACCTGTTGGAATGCAGGCCCCATAGCAGCAAGCGCGCGATCCACACGCAATTGATTTATGGCATCCAGTCTCTGTTTCAGAGTCTCAATATAGAGGTACAAGACGTATCGCCTGATTTGCTACCCGTCATGACTGTGATTCCGCCAACATCAACGGTAACACGCGGCATTCGGGATATTTCGTATGTCAAAGGTAACCGTTACCACTTTTCGCGCCTGGTTTTTTTAGTTTCACGACGAAAAAATGGTCTAAAACGTGATCAATTTAACACCTTGCTGATTGACCGTAAAGAAAGATGCGCTACATACAAGTGTAGCACCGTTTATTCTCTGTAAATTCCTTATTACGACGGCGTGAAACGCCTGTCAGGATCCACTGCCAGACCTCATTTTACGGTTTGCGCAGGCGTCTACGTTTCACCACAACACTGACATCACTCTGGCAAGGATGTTAGGATGGACCACGGATGATAATGACGGTAACAAGCATGTTAGACAATGTTTTAAGAATTGCCACACGCCAAAGCCCACTTGCACTCTGGCAGGCACACTATGTCAAAGACAAGTTGATGGCGAGCCATCCGGGCCTGGTCGTTGAACTGGTACCGATGGTGACGCGCGGCGATGTGATTCTTGATACGCCGCTGGCGAAAGTAGGCGGAAAAGGCTTATTTGTAAAAGAGCTGGAAGTCGCGCTCCTCGAAAATCGCGCCGATATCGCCGTACATTCAATGAAAGATGTGCCGGTTGAATTCCCGCAAGGTCTGGGACTGGTCACTATTTGTGAGCGTGAAGATCCTCGCGATGCCTTTGTGTCCAATAACTATGACAGTCTGGATGCGTTACCGGCAGGCAGTATCGTCGGGACGTCCAGTTTACGTCGCCAGTGCCAACTGGCTGAACGCCGTCCGGATCTGATTATCCGCTCCCTGCGCGGCAACGTCGGCACTCGCCTGAGCAAACTGGATAACGGCGAATACGATGCCATCATTCTTGCCGTAGCCGGACTAAAACGTTTAGGTCTGGAGTCACGTATTCGCGCCGCGTTGCCACCCGAGATTTCTCTTCCGGCGGTAGGACAAGGTGCGGTGGGTATTGAATGCCGCCTTGATGATTCACGCACTCGCGAGCTGCTTGCCGCGCTGAATCACCACGAAACTGCACTGCGCGTTACCGCAGAACGCGCCATGAATACCCGTCTCGAAGGCGGATGTCAGGTGCCAATTGGTAGCTACGCCGAGCTTATTGATGGCGAAATCTGGCTGCGTGCGCTGGTCGGCGCGCCGGACGGTTCGCAGATTATTCGCGGTGAACGCCGCGGTGCGCCGCAAGATGCCGAACAAATGGGGATTTCGCTGGCAGAAGAGCTACTGAATAACGGCGCGCGCGAGATCCTCGCTGAAGTCTATAACGGAGACGCCCCGGCATGAGTATCCTGGTCACCCGCCCGTCTCCCGCTGGAGAAGAGTTAGTGAGCCGTCTGCGCACACTGGGGCAGGTGGCCTGGCATTTTCCGCTGATTGAGTTTTCTCCGGGTCGACAATTACCGCAACTTGCTGATCAACTGGCAGCGCTGGGGGAGAGCGATCTGTTGTTTGCCCTCTCGCAACACGCGGTTGCTTTTGCCCAATCACAGCTACATCAGCAAGATCGTAAATGGCCCCGACTACCTAATTATTTCGCCATTGGACGCACCACCGCACTGGCACTACATACCGTAAGCGGACAGAAGATTCTCTACCCGCAGGATCGGGAAATCAGCGAAGTCTTGCTACAATTACCTGAATTACAAAATATTGCGGGCAAACGTGCGCTGATATTACGTGGCAATGGCGGTCGTGAGCTAATTGGGGATACCCTGACGGCGCGCGGTGCTGAGGTCACTTTTTGTGAATGTTATCAACGATGCGCAATCCATTACGATGGTGCCGAAGAAGCGATGCGCTGGCAATCCCGCGAGGTGACGACGGTCGTTGTTACCAGCGGTGAAATGTTGCAGCAACTCTGGTCGCTGATCCCACAATGGTATCGTGAGCACTGGTTACTACACTGTCGACTATTGGTCGTCAGTGAGCGTTTGGCGAAACTCGCCCGGGAACTGGGCTGGCAAGACATTAAGGTCGCCGATAACGCTGACAACGATGCGCTTTTACGGGCATTACAATAACTCTCATAACAGGAAGCCATAATGACGGAACAAGAAAAAACCTCCGCCGTGGTTGAAGAGACCAGGGAGGCCGTGGACACCACGTCACAACCTGTCGCAACAGAAAAAAAGAGTAAGAACAATACCGCATTGATTCTCAGCGCGGTGGCTATCGCTATTGCTCTGGCGGCGGGCGTCGGTTTGTATGGCTGGGGTAAACAACAGGCCGTCAATCAGACCGCCACCAGCGATGCCCTGGCTAACCAACTGACGGCATTGCAAAAAGCCCAGGAGAGCCAAAAAGCCGAGCTGGAAGGCATTATTAAGCAACAAGCTGCACAACTTAAGCAGGCGAATCGTCAGCAAGAAACGCTGGCAAAACAGTTGGATGAAGTCCAACAAAAGGTCGCCACCATTTCCGGCAGCGATGCTAAAACCTGGCTGCTGGCTCAGGCCGATTTTCTGGTGAAACTCGCCGGACGGAAGCTGTGGAGCGATCAGGACGTCACGACCGCTGCAGCGTTGCTGAAAAGTGCAGACGCCAGCCTGGCGGATATGAATGACCCGAGTCTGATTACCGTTCGTCGGGCAATTACCGATGATATCGCCAGCCTTTCTGCAGTATCGCAGGTGGATTATGACGGCATCATCCTTAAGCTTAATCAGCTTTCAAATCAGGTAGATAACCTGCGTCTGGCCGATAATGACAGCGATGGTTCGCCGATGGATTCAGACGGTGAAGAGCTTTCCAGTTCCATCAGCGAATGGCGTATCAATCTGCAAAAAAGCTGGCAGAACTTTATGGACAACTTCATTACGATTCGCCGTCGTGATGACACCGCCGTACCGCTGTTAGCGCCAAATCAGGATATCTATCTGCGCGAAAATATTCGCTCTCGCCTGCTGGTCGCAGCACAAGCTGTACCGCGTCACCAGGAAGAGACTTATCGCCAGGCGCTGGAGAACGTCTCCACCTGGGTACGTGCTTACTACGATACTGATGATGCCACCACCAAAGCGTTCCTCGACGAGGTGGACCAGTTAAGCCAGCAAAATATCTCGATGGATCTTCCGGAAACCCTGCAAAGCCAGGCGATGCTGGAAAAACTGATGCAGACTCGCGTGCGTAACCTGCTGGCACAACCGGCAGCAGGGACAACGGAAGCTAAACCTGCACCGCAAGGTGATACTCCGGCAGCCGCGCCGCAAGGAGAATAACCATGCTAAAAGTGTTATTACTCTTTGTTTTGCTGATTGCGGGGATAGTGGTTGGCCCGATGATTGCCGGTCATCAGGGTTATGTGCTGATCCAAACCGACAACTACAATATCGAAACCAGCGTCACGGGCCTGGCGATCATATTGATTCTGGCGATGGTAGTGCTGTTTGCCATTGAGTGGCTACTGCGGCGGATCTTCCGCACTGGCGCGCACACCCGTGGGTGGTTTGTCGGGCGTAAGCGTCGCCGTGCACGTAAGCAGACCGAACAGGCGCTGCTGAAACTGGCGGAAGGCGATTATCAGCAAGTTGAAAAGCTGATGGCGAAAAATGCCGATCACGCTGAACAACCGGTGGTGAACTATCTACTGGCTGCCGAAGCCGCGCAACAACGTGGTGATGAAGCGCGCGCCAACCAACATCTGGAACGCGCAGCGGAGCTGGCCGGCAATGACACCATTCCGGTAGAAATCACCCGTGTACGTCTGCAACTGGCCCGTAATGAAAACCATGCTGCACGCCACGGCGTGGATAAGCTGCTGGAAGTTACGCCACGCCATCCGGAAGTATTACGTCTGGCGGAACAGGCGTATATCCGCACAGGTGCATGGAGTTCGCTGCTGGATATTATCCCATCAATGGCGAAAGCCCATGTTGGTGATGAAGAACATCGTGCAATGCTGGAACAACAGGCATGGATTGGCCTGATGGATCAGGCTCGTGCCGATAACGGTAGCGAAGGTTTGCGTAACTGGTGGAAAAACCAAAGCCGGAAAACGCGTCATCAGGTAGCGTTGCAGGTGGCAATGGCGGAACATCTTATTGAATGTGACGATCATGATACTGCCCAGCAAATTATCATCGACGGCCTGAAACGCCAGTATGACGATCGCCTACTGCTGCCGATCCCGCGTCTGAAAACCAATAACCCGGAACAGCTGGAAAAAGTGCTACGCCAGCAGATCAAAAACGTCGGCGATCGCCCGCTGTTGTGGAGCACACTGGGCCAGTCACTGATGAAGCACGGAGAATGGCAGGAAGCATCGCTCGCCTTCCGCGCGGCGCTGAAACAACGTCCGGACGCCTACGATTACGCATGGCTTGCCGACGCGCTGGACAGACTGCACAAGCCGGAAGAAGCTGCAGCGATGCGTCGCGACGGTTTGATGTTAACGTTGCAGAACAACCCACCACAGTAGTTCCTTCTCACCCGGAGGCAAGCACCTCCGGGACCTTTCTGATGCATAAAAAAACGCCTGCTCTTATTACGGAGCAGGCGTTAAAACAGGTCTGTATGACAACAAGTGGGTGCTTCACTCAACGTTGTGTCCATGGTGTCTGATGAGGCATAAGCGACATCTGTCAGTGGACGATAAGCACCGTAAACGGCTCTGCGTCATTCCGGAGTTTATGAGGCACTAAGGCGAACATAAGAGATGGAATGAGCATCTACCCGTTTATTATGCCACAGAGAATCGGGAAATAACATCCCTTAACACTTGTTATGAGATAATTCTGTAATCCTCTTTGCTTCCTGAGTAATAACTTCCTGAGTGAATATTTAACCTGAGCTTGATCCTACACATACTTATTATGAATGATAAAATTCATTCAATTAATAACACATATATTAATTGCCGTTAAAACTAAAAAAAGCATCAATAATCAACGCGATATAATAAACCTGCCTTACATATCAACTGCGCCAGAGGTAGGATTGAAAACGCTCTCCTGATTTTCCAATTCATTTTCTGGATAAATAAATAATTTATTTTTGTCACTATTATTTATGTAATCATCCTGTCAGGGAGAGGGATCTCAATTATCAATGCTTAATTACGTCATCATTTTGATGACATGAAACCGGAGCATTTTGCATGGAATTTTCGTTTTCACCCAAACTTCTTGTTGTTGCTGTCGCCGCCGCTCTTCCTCTCATGGCCAGCGCAGCAGATACCCCGTCAACTGCCACCGCACGCAAAGGCTTTGCCGGATACGATCACCCAAACCAGTATCCACAGAACGCTGCAATTTATTGAATTTGCACGATCATGTAGGCCGGATAAGGCGTTTACGCCGCATCCGGCAATCAACCGCAGGCGGCCACAAAATGGCCGCTTTTTTACTTACTCACCACCAGCAAATGCGCATGCATAATGTCACTGGCCGGGCGACCGTGCGCCAGCAAATCAGCCATTGCTTTAAGATATGGCGGTAGATGGCGGAAATAACGCTGATACCCGGCACACAAATAATTCAGCCCCGGTTTGCCGCTGGCATCGAGCATGAAGCGGTGTTTCGGGCAGCCTCCCCAGCACGCTTTTAACACGTTACAACTGCGACACTGCGCCGGTAATTGCTTAAATTTATCTTCACCAAACACCTGCTGTTGCGGGGAATCGATCATTTCTGCAATTGTTTGCTGGTGCATATTCCCCAGCCGATATTGTGGATAAACATAGTGATCGCAGGCGTAAACGTCGCCGTTGTGCTCAACAATCACCGAGCGCCCACAGGTTGGCTGATGATGGCAAACCGTACCCGGCGCACCGACAAAATTGGCAAACGCCCATTCGATATTCATCACGAAAATCTTGCCGACGTCGCGTTTGATCCAGTGGTCGAATATCGCCACCAGAAATTCACCGAACTCCTCGGGGCGCACCGACCATTCCGTTAGCTCACCCTGAATATCACCAGGCGCATGCAATTTCAGTCCTTCGCGGGCAGCCGTTTCATCAGCCAGGCGCTCGACCACCGGAATAAACTGGATGAATTCCACTCCCGCATCGCACAAAAAATCATATACCTGCAACGGTTGCTGCGCGCTGGTGCGATTAACGCAGACCAGCACGTTATAGTCGACATGATGTTTTTGCAGCAGCGTCAGGGCACGCATCACCAGCTTATGCGTGGGTCTGCCACCTTTAGTCACGCGATATTGATTGTGGATCTCAGGCGGACCATCCAGCGATAAACCAACAAGAAAATGATGCTCCGCGAGAAACGCGCACCATTCGTCATCCAGCAGCACGCCGTTAGTCTGGAAGCTGTTACTTATCTTCCTGCCAGCACCATATTTCGCCTGTAGCGCTACGGCACGGCGGTAAAACTCCAGCCCGAGTAGCGTTGGTTCGCCGCCCTGCCAGGTAAAAGCCACTTCGTTTTGCAGTTCGCTGGCGGCGATATAGTGACGGATATACGCTTCCAGCGTGTCATCGTCCATATGCGTGACTGGCTTTTCGCGGTAAAGGGATTGTTTTTCGAGATAAAAACAGTAGTCACAGTTCAGATTACAATCGGAACCACTCGGTTTCGCCATCACATGAAAAGCACGCGTTGGAACCTGTTGCAGCATGGTCACTCCTTGCCTGAAGTCATCCTTCAATACGTTAAGGGCGAAATCATACCGTGGGGCAATGAGTTATTACGGGCGTTTATTGCGAAGGGAGGGTGACGAAATGCACAGAAAACAAAAAACCCCGCCGAAGCGGGGTTCAAAATTGGTCGGCGAGAGAGGATTCGAACCTCCGACCCACTGGTCCCAAACCAGTTGCGCTACCAAGCTGCGCTACTCGCCGAAATACTGCTTTTTGAATTTTTAGTTCAATTCTTTAAAGTCGTGGTGCGAGGGGGGGGACTTGAACCCCCACGTCCGTAAGGACACTAACACCTGAAGCTAGCGCGTCTACCAATTCCGCCACCTTCGCATTGTCACAACTTCTAATAATGGGGTGGCTAATGGGATTCGAACCCACGACAACTGGAATCACAATCCAGGGCTCTACCAACTGAGCTATAGCCACCACTACAAATCTTGTTACGCGGTATTACTACCACCGCAGCTCAAGCGCCGGGACTAAATGGCGCGCCCGACAGGATTCGAACCTGAGACCTCTGCCTCCGGAGGGCAGCGCTCTATCCAGCTGAGCTACGGGCGCTTAGCGCCGTTGCGGGGGTGGATAATACGGACTTCCCACCCCTCTGTCTAGTCCCTTTTTAAATAAATTGCGCGTTTGGTTACGGTTTGTGCGTTTTGCTGCTTATTCCTCCAGTTTATGCGCTTTCCCGTGGCGATTAAGGCCAAAAACTTTATAAATCGCCGTCACCGCCAGCATAAAGATGATGCCAACAAACAGCGACATACGCGTATCTTCATTAAAGTACATGCCGATCAAAACGCAAATCAGGAATGCCATTGTTACGTAGTTGGCCCACGGGAACAGGATTGAGCGGAACGGATGGCTGGCAATCGCCGCTTTATGTGCACGCCGAAAACGCAGCTGGCTTATCAATATCACAAACCATGGCACCATCCCCGGAAGCACGCTGGCACTGTAGACGTAGACAAACACACGCTGCGGATTGGGAATGATGTAGTTCAGGCATGAGCCAATTAGCAGAATAGCAATAGATACTGCCACACCCGCAACTGGTACGCCGTGACGGGAAACTTTCGCCATCGCCGCCGGTAACTGACGGTTTTTCGCCAGTGCGTAGAGCATACGTCCGCAACTGTACATGCCGCTGTTACAGCCAGAGAGCGCAGCCGTCAGCACCACAAAGTTGATAATGCCCGCCGCTGCGGTAATACCGATTTTGGCAAAAGTCAGTACGAACGGGCTGCCGTTGCTGCCAATTTCATTCCACGGGAAGATGGTGACGATAACGAAAATCGCGCCTACGTAGAAAATCAGGATCCGCCACAGCACTTTGCCTACGGCACTGCGCAGTGTCACCTGCGGATTCTTCGCTTCACCGGCAGTAATGCCAATCAGCTCCACGCCCTGGTAGGACGCCACCACAATACACAGCGCGGTCAGGAACCCTTTCCAGCCACCCGCAAAGAAACCGCCATGCTCTGTGAGATTGCTAAAACCAATCGACTGCCCGCCATTGCCAAAGCCAAAGAAAATCACGCCCAGGCCAATGACAATCATCACGATAATCGTGGTGACTTTGATCATCGCGAACCAGAACTCGATTTCGCCGTACAACCGCACCGCCGCCAGATTCGCCAACGCCACCAGCGCCACTGCGATCAATGCGGGTATCCACTGCGCCATCTCCGGGAACCAGAACTGGACATAAACGCCAATGGCGGTGATTTCTGAGATCCCCACCGCCATCCACATAAACCAGTAAGACCAGGCGGTGAGATAACCAAAAAACGGGCTCATATAACGATGCGCATAAACGGCGAACGAACCGGTAACCGGTTCGAGGAACAACATTTCGCCCATTGAACGCATGATGAAAAAGACGAACAGCCCGGCGATGATATAGGCCAACAATACGGATGGCCCGGCCCATTTCAGGGTACTGGCGGCCCCCATAAACAGGCCGACGCCAATGGTGCCCCCCAGGGCGATGAGTTCGATATGTCGAGCTTCCAGCCCACGCTGTAGCTCTGGTTTGTTATCTGCCATAAATCCTCGTGTTGTGTTTGCATGCTTTCCGGTGTTACCGGTTATCGTTATGGGTACATCGAGTGTTGCGAATGTTTTCGTAATTCAGGAGAAATGGCAAATAAAGCATTAAAAATTTGAATGCTTTGTGTAATAAAAAAGCAGACAGGCGACGAAGTGACCACTCCGTCGCTTTACAAAGAGAGGAAAATCAGAGGTTGCCGGTGTAATGCCAGCGTAAATAACGCAGCAAACGAAGCTGACGCTTAATGCGGCTCGGCTGCGAAAGCAGGCGGTAGAGCCACTCCAGTCCCAGCGTTTGCCAGATTTTCGGTGCGCGTTTTACGTGACCGCTGAAAACATCGTAAGTCCCGCCAACGCCCATATACAGCGCATCTGGATGCACCAGACGGCAGTCGCGCATGAAGATCTCCTGCTTTGGCGATCCCATCGCAACGGTGACGATTTGCGCTCCGCTGGCATGAATGCGTTCAAACAGCGCCTGACGCTGCTCGGGTTTAAAATAACCATCCTGACTGCCAACGATATTCACATTCCATTGGTTGCGCAGTTTAGCTTCAGTTTGCGCCAGCACTTCAGGTTTACCGCCCACAAGAAATACCGGCGTCCCTTCTTTGCCTGCGCGCGCCATCAGCTCTTCCCAGAGATCGGCACCGGCAACGCGGGAAACCTGCGCCTGCGGGTACTTTTTACGTACTGAACGTACAACGCTGATGCCATCCGCATATTTAAATTCGGCAGCGTTAATTAGCTCCCTGACCTCAGCATTATCTTCAATGGTCAGCATTTTTTCGGCATTAATGGCAACCAGCGTTCCCTGCTTAAGATGCCCGTCAGCAAACAGATAATCGAGGGCGTGCTGCATATCACGCCAACCAATCAACTGTAAGCCACGCAGCGTATAGGTCGGTGCCGTGGTGTTGTTATTCATTGTTATCCTTCAACCTGCGTCCGGAGCGATGATTTTGTACGTTTATGAATGAGTCCGGCGCTTTCAAAAAGCCAGTACAACAGTTTTGCGATCATCAGACATGCGCCGAAGACCACGATAAAAAAGACTACGCGTGAGACAAACGAATCCAGCCCTTCACGTGCCAGCACGATCATATTGAAGATCGCCCCAAAGCAGAAACTGTGCAATATCGCAGCCTTATAGCGATTAGTCTCGCGGTTGCCCAGCTCATACAGCCAGTCGAACCATTTGATGATCAGTCCAACCACAATCGCCCCGAGCGGGATGAACAACGCGCCGCCCATCACCACCAGTGAGCCTATAAGCGTAGGCGAGATCGCCAGTCCGGAGTGGTTATTCAGCACTTCCCAGGTAAAGTAGTTGGCGGAGTTCAGCACCATACTCGGGCGACCCGGCCACAGCCAGGAAGGGATAAAGACATAGAAATCGCGGACAATTGGAGCCAGGCCCTGGAAGTCGATGTTGTCGTAGTTCTGCAACAGCAACGCCAGATTCTCCCACGGCGAGAAGGTGTCGCGAGTGAGATAGAGAAACGTATAGAACGCTTCATCGCCGCTCACATTCATTCCATAGCGTTTTAGCGCCAGCCAGAACATGCCAACAATCCCCAGCACGCCCGCCGCCGCCAGCATCCACAACGAAATCCAGCCGCGAATAATGCCAATAAACAGGAAGATAGCGAATGCGATGATGATATTGGCGCGAGTGCCACCGACAATCATATAAGTCAGCAAGCCAAAGGCGACCGTGCTGACGAGGAAAAACAGCCACGCTTTGCTGTCCTGGCGCAGAAAGTAGACCACCAGCATCGCCGGGATGAAAAAGTAAAAGAAGCGTTTTAACGCCACGCCGGAGACTTCACTGGAAAAGATCTGACTGTAGGAGTTAAGCCGGAACAGCAAAAAGCCGTTGTGCATGAAGAAGATGCCGACGCTTACCAGCGCGATACCCATCAGGATCACCCACGTAAGATTGGTCTCCACGCGATTCATGGTAAACAGCGGACGGCGCGGTACATCAGCAACGCGTTTGCGTAGGCGGGTTTTGTAGGTGACATAGTAAACCGCGTAGAAGCAGCCCGCAGAAAGCAACGCCTGCAACAAGATTTCTGGCGGCGCGACACCAACATCAAAGCGAAATACCAGCACGCTGGTCAGCGGGAAGCCGAAGAAAAAGGTGAGCAAAAACAGCAATGAAAAGAAGACATTGAAGTTAAAGCGCACACGGCGAAACTCAAACCAGGTCAGCGTGGCAATAAACAGCGTGCAGAGCAGCCAGACCACAAACAGGCCACTGAATTGCAGCAGACTCATGCGACCTCCCCGGCGGCAATCGCCAACGCCCGCTGCCAGCCTTGTAGATAGTTAGGGCTAAAGAAGGCAATGGTGTTTTTATCCACCGACGCCAACTGGCGCTGCGCTTCACGCACAATATCCTCGTTGAGATCGTCGGTAGTAAACAGCACCGGCAAATGCTGTTCCGTCATATCCTGCCAGAACGGATTTTCCCGGTTAAGCACACAAGGAATGCCCGCCTGAATCAGTAAGCACAGCGTACCAATGCCCTGCTGGCGGGCAAAAATAAAGTAACCGAGATCGCACTGACGAAGTAGCGCCAGATAGGCGTCAAATTCCAGTTTTTCGCTCAGAACTTGCAGATTTTCTTCGCTGAATAACTCCAGCCCCGCCTGACGAACTTCCTCAATGTACGCTTCGTTATTAGGCGGATATCCCATCGGCACCACCACTTTTACCGTATCGCCAAATTGCTGATGAACGGCACGTAAGGCGGCGACATGCTCATTGCTGCGGTCGCCGGAGTTCCCCACCAGAATGGTCATTTTCCCTTCACGTTGCCGATCGTTCGCCATCGTATTGAGAGAAGGGTCCATCCGCGTCGGGAAGTACAGCAGTTCGCCCCGCACCTTTGGATGCGTTTTGGCAAAAAAGCTCAAATCGCCGCGGGTGGCAAATACACAGCCGACTCGCTTTTGCGCCAGGCGACGTAGTGGGTAAAAAAGCTTATATCTCAAGCCACTGGAAAGCTCATACAGGTCTGCCCCCCAGATATGCCAGAAAAACTGGCTGGGCTTAATGCCACCACTCAGCAGAGCCAGCCACAGTGTGGGATTGAACTGACCGTGGAAGAAAAAACGCTGCTGACGGTTAGCTTTTGCTTTCGCGATGACCGCTTCCGCCAGCGATTTTTTCCCAGGGAAAAATTGCACAGAAAGCGCCGGACAGCTATCACTTAAGCCGTCGTCCTTGCCAACAACCATAAACTCGCGCGCGTGCTCGCTCGTCGCGGCCAGCGCGTCATTGAAAAACCGCAAAACGGTTCGGTTATGGTGAGGGATATCCGATCCCAGTACGTGAATCAGTACAGTCATGCCCGCCTACGCCAGAGTAAAAACACGCCACAACAAAGAGAAAAATAGACGATATAAGTTGCCATATATGCCTGCGCCGCGCCCAGTGCACCATGCGCAGGGATTAGCCAGTGGGCAAATACCATCAATAAAGTGAACTGGCTGACTTCCGCCAGAATATAAAACCGCAGTGACGCTTTGGCGATCACCAGATAACCAAAGACATAAGCGCCCACTTTTAACACATCACCCACTAACTGCCAGGCAAAGAGATCGCGCATAGCGGTAAATTTATTCGACAACAGCAGCCAGATAGCAAAATCACGCAGCAGCCAGACGGTAAAACTCGCCGCCGCCACTGCCGGTAAGACGAATTTCAGCGATTTAACCACTTCCCGGGTGATATCGCGCTTTTCCGTTAGCCGCGACAACGTGGGCAGCAAATATACGCTGAACGATGCCGTAATAAATTGCAGGTAGGCATCGGAAATACTGCTCACCCCTTGCCAGATCCCCACCTCATCCCAGCTATACTGCGCCGCCAGCAGTTTACGCATCATGATGTAAGCAACAGGCAAGGTCACCGACGTAATCAACGCCATGAGCGTAAATTTGCTCAACTGCCCTGCCAGACCGTTATCCCAGCTGGGTTTCAGATAGCTTAACGGGATGACACCACGTTTGATCAACATGATGGCGGCAGGAATTACCACCAGCGCGGGAATCAGCGCCAGACCCAGCAACGCCCCTTCATAACCGCCCAAACGGTAACTGACGTAGTACGCGAGAACGCCAATCAAGCTGCCGACAATCAGCGATAACGCATTACCTGCGGCATCGCGAAAGCCTTTCATCAGCGCCAGTAACAGGTTGCCCCAGGCGATCCCCATTTGCACCAGCGCCACTAAACGCACCAGCCCCTGATAGTCGGTATTACCAAACAATCCCTGGCTGATTGGCGCAGCTGCCAGCACAAAAACCAGCGCCATCAGCGTAGAGAAACCAAGTACCATCGCTGATGAAGTGCCGACCACGCGGCGCAGCTGTTGCGGATTATCATGGTACTGGGCAACGTATTTGGTTACACCGTTAAAGATGCCAGCTCCGGCAAGCACGCCGAGCACGGTAATCAACTGGCGGAAATTTGCCGCCAGCCCAAGCCCCGCCGGACCAAATGACACAGCCAGCAACTTACCGACCAGTAACCCGGCACCAATCTTGACCAGTGTACTGGCCGCCGTCCACAAGGACGCTTTTGCCAACGACATATCAGGAGAAGTAGTTCAACAAAGTCGCAATTACCGTACGCTGATTGACGGGCGACAGGTTGTAGAACAGCGGCAGGCGCAGCAGGCGCTCGCTCTCTTTGGTGGTGTAGCGATCTTCACCGTGGAACTCACCAAAGTGTTCCCCCGCAGGGCAACCGTGCAGCGGAATGTAATGAAACACCGCCATGATTTCCGCTTCTTTCAGAAAGTTAATCAACGCGCTCCGGTCATCAATATCCCGCAGTTTAATGTAGAACATATGCGCGTTCTGCACGCAGCCATCGGGAATCGACGGCAGCTCGATACGCCCGGCTTTCGCCAGAGGCGCTAACGCATCGTAGTAGTTTTGCCACAGCGCCAGACGTTGCTGGTTGATACGATCCGCTGCTTCCAGTTGCGCCCACAGGTACGCAGCTTGCAGATCGGACATCAAATAGCTGGAGCCAATATCGCGCCATGTATATTTATCGACCTGACCACGGAAGAACTGGCTGCGGTTAGTGCCCTTTTCACGGATGATCTCGGCTCGTTCGATTAACGCTTTATCGTTAATCAGCGTCGCGCCGCCTTCACCACCCGCCGTGTAGTTTTTGGTTTCATGGAAGCTAAAGCAGCCAATATGACCAATGGTTCCCAGTGCACGCCCTTTGTAAGTGGACATCACGCCCTGAGCGGCATCTTCCACCACAAAAAGATTATGCTTTTTCGCCAACGCCATAATGGTGTCCATTTCGCAGGCCACACCCGCGTAATGGACCGGCACGATAACGCGCGTTTTGTCGGTGATCGCCGCTTCAATCAGCGTTTCGTCGATGTTCATGGTGTCCGGGCGAACATCCACAAAAACGATTTTTGCGCCACGCAGCACAAAGGCATTGGCGGTGGAGACAAAGGTGTAGCTCGGCATGATCACTTCATCGCCAGGCTGGATATCGAGCAGCAGCGCCGCCATCTCCAGCGAAGCGGTGCAGGACGGCGTCAGTAACACTTTGGCGCTGCCAAAACGTTGCTCCAGCCACTGCTGGCAGCGACGGGTAAAACCGCCATCGCCACACAGTTTGCCGCTACCCATTGCCGACTGCATATAGTCGAGTTCGGTTCCCACCACCGGCGGTGCGTTAAATGGAATCATGTGATCACCTGTATAACCAGTACGCGGTGCTTTCTACATTCGCACCACTTTGTATGTATCGTTTAAGCGCGGCGGTGTTGCCCATCTGGGTCGCCACCCGCAAAGTTGTTTTACCGCGAGCATACGCCCAGTTTAGCGCCGTTTGCATCAGCTCAGCACCTGCACCGCGTCCAGCCAGCAGGCCAATTCGCGCATCTGTCGCATTGAGTTCCCGTAAAGAGACATAGCCGCGAATATCGCCGGACGCCGCACGTAAAATCAGACATTGATGATCAAAGGTGCCGCGCACGGCATTTTCAATCCACTGTGCATAAAAGCGACTGCTGGCGTCAGGCGCATACCACGGCGCACGAAAACGGCTTTGCGCAAATGCGGCGCTGGCTAACTGACGTAATGCGGGAATATCGGTCTCTTGTGCCACTACAGCACCGCTATCACTGGCATTGTTCACGGGTAGCGCCAAATCAACTTCACCTTCTACCAGGGAGAATCCCAGCTGTTGCAGGGCATCCAGTTCACCCGTATTTGATGCCGCAATTTTGGCCTGCACCCGTGACCACGGCGCTAACGCGTCTGGCGTCAGGAGCGGTGCTTCAGACGTAATGCGCACGATGGCGCTGTTAACACCAAAGAAGGCGTTTTCCCAAGTTAGTGGCTCAATACTGGCGCGGACGGGCACGAAGTAACTCCAGCAGATATTGGCCGTAGCCAGTTTTCGCTAATGAACTGGCAGCACGCTTCACACCCTCGTCATCGAGCCAGCCGTTACGCCAGGCGATCTCTTCCAGGCAGGCAATCTTAAAGCCCTGGCGTTTTTCTACTGTCTGCACAAAAGTGCTGGCCTCAATCAGGCTGTCGTGAGTGCCGGTATCCAGCCAGGCAAATCCGCGCCCGAGCAGTTCAACGGTCAGGTTGCCCGCCTCGAGGTACATCTGGTTGATGGAGGTAATCTCCAGTTCACCGCGCTCCGACGGCTTCACCTGCTTTGCGTACTCCACGACTTTACTGTCGTAGAAATAAAGCCCGGTCACCGCCCAGTTTGACTTCGGCTGTTTTGGCTTTTCTTCCAGCGAGATAGCGCGGAAATTGTCGTCAAATTCCACCACGCCAAAGCGTTCCGGGTCCATCACCTGATAGCCAAAAACCGTCGCCCCTTCCGTGCGCGCCGCAACATGACGCAGCTTCGGACTGAAGCCCTGACCGAAGAAGATGTTATCGCCCAGCACCAGACAAGAAGGTTCACCATTAAGGAAGGTTTCACCGATGATAAAGGCCTGCGCCAGACCGTCCGGGCTGGGCTGTTCGGCATATTCCAGCTGGATACCGAACTCACTACCATCGCCCAGCAGGCGCTGGAAATAACCTTTATCTTCCGGCGTAGTGATGATGAGAATTTCGCGGATACCGGCCAGCATCAGCACCGACAGCGGATAGTAAATCATTGGCTTATCGTAAATCGGCAACAGTTGCTTCGATACGCCGCGCGTAATCGGATGCAATCGGGTGCCGGAACCGCCCGCCAGGATAATACCTTTCATGTTTGCCTCCGCTGAAAATTAGCCTTTCAGACCTAAACGCTCGCCCTGATAGCTGCCGTCCTGCACCTGCTTCCACCAGCTTTCATTAGCCAGATACCACTGCACCGTTTTACGCATTCCACTTTCAAAGGTTTCCTGTGGCAGCCAACCAAGTTCACGGGCAATTTTCGAAGCATCAATGGCATAACGCAGATCATGCCCCGGACGGTCAGCGACAAAGGTGATCAAGTCACGATAGTGCACCACGCCGTGCGGCTTGTTCGGAGCCAGTTCTTCCAGCAGCTCGCAAATGGTTTCCACAACATCGAGATTCTTACGCTCGTTGTGACCACCAATATTATAGGTTTCACCGACTTTCCCGGTGGTCGCCACGCAATACAGCGCGCGGGCGTGATCTTCCACATACAGCCAGTCACGGATTTGCTGCCCGTTGCCATATACCGGCAGCGGTTTACCCGCCAGCGCGTTGAGGATCATCAGCGGGATCAGTTTTTCCGGAAAGTGGTAAGGACCGTAGTTATTCGAGCAGTTGGTGATCAGCGTCGGCAGACCGTAGGTCCGCAGCCAGGCGCGCACCAGATGGTCGCTGCTGGCTTTTGACGCGGAATAAGGGCTGCTCGGCGCATACGGCGTGGTTTCGGTGAAGAAATCATCCGTCGAGTGCAGGTCACCATATACTTCGTCGGTGGAGATATGATGAAAACGGAACGCTGATTTTTTATCTTCCGTCAGCGTATTCCAGTAAGCCCGCGCCGCTTCAAGCAATGTATAAGTCCCGACAATGTTGGTTTCAATAAACGCTGCCGGGCCGTCAATAGAACGGTCAACATGGCTTTCGGCTGCCAGATGCATGACACAGTCTGGCTGATGCTCAGTGAATACGCGTGCCAGTTCTGCCCGATCGCAGATATCAACTTTCTCAAAGGCAAAGTGCTCGCTTTGCGCGACCGGTGCCAGCGACATCAGGTTTCCGGCGTAGGTCAGCTTATCGACCACTACCACCGCATCGCTCGTTTCGTTGATGATATAACGCACCAGCGCCGAGCCAATAAACCCGGCACCACCTGTTATCAGAATTTTTCTCATCAGCGCCAGACTCCTTTGGCATCGACGACATACTGCTGATGGACATTGTCGCCATTGATAACTTTGAACTGACTATGATCGACCAGCATCACCAGCACGTCTGCCGTTGCCAGCGCCTCGTCAAGCTGCGCCAGAGTACAAAGCCCGGTCAGTTTTTTCGGCAACTGGTGGATGTTAGGCTCAACAACCAGCGTTTCGCCGCTGTGCCACTGGGCGATCAGTTCAGCGATTTCCATCGCCGGGCTTTCGCGCAGGTCATCAATATTCGGTTTAAACGCCAGACCAAAGCAGGCGATTTTCAGTTCACTGGCGCGTTTATCGGTAGCAGCAAGGCAGTCGGCAACCGCCGCTTTCACCTGATCGATAACCCAGAACGGTTTGTGATCGTTAACTTCGCGCGCGGTACGGATAAGCCGCGCCTGCTGGGGGTTCTGTGCCACGATAAACCACGGATCAACAGCAATGCAGTGACCGCCCACGCCAGGGCCAGGCTGAAGAATATTAACGCGAGGGTGACGATTCGCCAGGCGAATCAGTTCCCAGACGTTAATCCCCTGATCGGCACAAATCAGCGACAATTCATTAGCAAAAGCGATATTCACATCGCGGAAGCTGTTTTCGGTGAGCTTACACATTTCCGCCGTCCGCGAGTTAGTGACGACACACTCACCTTCGAGGAAAATTTTGTACAGTTCGCTGGCGCGGGCCGAACAAACCGGCGTCATACCACCAATCACGCGATCGTTTTTAATCAGCTCGACCATTACCTGTCCTGGTAACACGCGTTCCGGGCAGTAAGCAATGTTGACGTCCGCCTGCTCGCCCACCTGCTGCGGGAAAGTGAGATCCGGACGCATCTCTGCTAACCATTCTGCCATCTTCTCGGTTGACCCCACCGGCGAGGTGGATTCAAGGATCACCAGCGCGCCTTTTTTCAGCACTGGCGCAATGGAGCGAGCAGCCGATTCAACGTAGGTCATATCTGGCTCATGATCGCCCTTAAACGGCGTGGGTACAGCAATCAGCCAGGCATCCGCTTCAACTGGCGTCGTGCTCGCTCGTAAAAAACCGCCTTCTACGGCAGTTTTTACTACACTCGCCAAATCAGGTTCGACGATATGGATTTCGCCACGATTGATGGTATCAACCGCATGTTGGTTGATATCGACACCAATTACCTGTTTTTGCCGTGAGGCAAACGCTGCTGCCGTTGGCAGCCCGATATAACCCAGTCCGATAACAGAAATGGTCGCAAAACTCATAGTGATATCCGATTATTTTTTAACGCTTCCAGAATGCGAGAGCATGCCTGACCATCACCATACGGGTTATGGGCGCGGCTCATAGCTTGATATTCGTTTTCGTCTTTTAAAAGACGCGTCACTTCCTCGACAATTCGCTGCTTATCCGTGCCTACCAGACGCACCGTACCCGCCGTCACCGCTTCCGGACGCTCAGTGGTATCGCGCATCACCAGCACAGGTTTCCCCAGCGAAGGCGCTTCTTCCTGAATGCCGCCTGAGTCGGTCAAAATCAGCCAGGCGTGGTTCATCAGCCAGACAAACGGTAAATACTCCTGGGGATCGATCAGAATGACATTTTTCACATGCCCCAGAATGCGATTGACCGGCTCTCTGACGTTCGGGTTGAGATGCACCGGATAGACAATCTGGATGTCCTGGTGCGTGGTGGCGATGTCTGCCAGCGCGTGGCAGATTTCTTCAAAGCCACGACCGAAACTCTCACGCCTGTGACCGGTCACCAGAATCATCTTTTTATCGGGGTCGATAAACGGGTAATTTGCCGCCAGTTCTGAACGCAGCGTGTCGCTGCTCATCACCTGGTCACGCACCCATAACAGTGCATCAATGACTGTATTACCGGTAATGAAGATTCGGCTATCCGCAACGTTTTCACGCAGCAAGTTTTGCCGGGAAGTTTCGGTTGGAGAGAAGTGATACATCGCCAGATGCCCGGTCAATGTACGGTTAGCCTCTTCCGGCCACGGCGAATAGAGATCGCCCGTGCGCAGACCAGCCTCAACGTGACCAACAGGAATACGCTGATAAAACGCCGCCAGGCTGGTTGCCAGCGTCGTCGTCGTATCGCCGTGAACCAGCACGACGTCTGGTTTGAACTCGGCAAGAATAGGTTTTAGCCCTTCCAGAATCCGACAGGTTATCTCTGTCAGGCCCTGTCCTGGCTGCATTATGTTGAGATCGTAGTCAGGTACAATGGAAAAGAGTTTCAGCACCTGATCGAGCATCTCCCGATGCTGCGCAGTGACGCAAACTTTAGCCTCAAAAAAAGGATCTTTTGCCAACGCATGCACCAACGGCGCCATCTTGATGGCTTCCGGGCGCGTACCAAATACAGTCAGTACTTTCACATCGATTCTCTTCGAATAAGCGGCGAGCGCCTTTGCGCTCACCGCAGCAGTGTTGCTATTTCGAGCAACGGCGGGTTAATGCGACACCAGCCCCGATCAGCCCCCCGACAATGCCCCACATAATCATCAGGAAGGCACGACGTGGGCTATCGCGTTTTACCGGTTCTTCCGGCGTACGCAAATAGCGATAGGTCTGAAAACGCGGATCCAGGGTTGGACCAACATTCAGGGTGTTTAACATGGCCCGATTCTGATCATAGTCGAGATCAAAGGCCGGACCGACGGCCTGTAAATTTTCCAGTCGAGCCTGAAGCATTGGACGCCCAAGCAGGAACATTTCTGAATCAGGTAATTCCTCGGCAGGTACATCTGTCGCACTGCGCGAAATATTATGCTGCTCAGCAATTTTCAGCGCCTGCTCAATGCTGTTCATCCGGCGGTCGTAGATGGCTTTCGCCACCTCTTCCTGACGCTTCACCTGAGCTTTCATCTGGATGGTACGCGCCGCCCATGCGCCTTTCAGCTCATCATTCAGATGGCTGGCTGCACGCTGGCTGGCAAAAGCAACATACTGACGTAACAGGTTATTAGCGTCAGGCGCGGTTTCGGCAATAAGCTTCACGCTGTCATTGACCGCGCGGGTAAAGTCTCCGGGGATAAACTGGATGTTGTTAATCATTTCATCCAGCAACGCCGCATCGGCTTTGCTGTTGCCCACCATCCGCTGTTTGTAATAGTCGGTTTGCAGCCAGAACTCTCTGCGGGTATCCCACGAGGCCAGTTGCATAACAAACTCTTTATAGGCTTCGTCCATGACCGATGGTTGGTCGGCAGAAGCCATGTTTGAACGGACATCCAGGTTACGCAAAAATTGCTGCTGCGAGTAATATCCCCCCAGCATATTCACCGTTGGACGATCGGTAATCGCCGTCGAGCTCCACTCCTGACGAGCAAAAAACGTATACGCCAGCGCGATTAACGCAAACGCCAGCCCCATGCCAATAATCCATAGCTTCCCAGCCCACAAGGTACGAAACAACCCACGAATATCCAGTTCATTTTCAGCGTCTTCGGCCGGTTTCCCAGGCATTGGTTGTGTCATCACATCCTCATTTATTTGGTTAAATTGGGGCTGCCACCACGATTTCTACGCAGTCTGCGTTTTACGCGCTTAATAAAGCGAGCAACTTTCCAGGCACGCTTAATGCAATATCCATAGAGGAAGAATGCTAGCAAAAAGAGCACCAGCATGACCCACTCCGGGACAAAATGAGAATATTCTGCCAGCACGCCAATGGAAGCGAGCAGTGCTGCGGCAAGGGTAATCAGCACAAACGCCTGACGGGAAGTAAACCCGGCACGCATGATCAAATGGTGAATATGCTGACGGTCAGGAGAGAATGGGCTCATGCCTTTACGCAGGCGACGGTACATAATCGCCACCATATCCATTAGCGGAATGGCGATTATCCACAAAGCGGTAACCGGGCTGATGGGATGGGTTTTGCCCTGGGTCGTTTCGAGCAGGATCCAGATAACGGTAAAACCAATCAGCGTACTGCCCGCATCACCCATAAAGACTTTGTAGCGGCGACCCAGGATACCAAGGTTAAGCATGATGTATGGCAGGATGGCGGCGATCATCGCAAAGCACCAGATTGCGAGGCTGGTTTGCCCGTCGAACCACAAAATCATACCGATTGCTGCAAACGAGACGCAGGACAACCCGCCCAGCAAGCCATCAATGCCATCAACCATGTTGAACGCATTAATGGCCGCCCAGACGGCAAATAGCGTCAGGAAGTAACCAAACGGTCCGAGCACCATCTCCCAGGAGCCAAAGATATAACCCAGGCTACTGAGATAAAGCTTGCCGAACACCATCATAACAATGCCAACAGCGGCCTGTATGGTGGCACGGATTTTTACGCTGATATCAAAACGGTCATCCAGCGCGCCAATGAAAACAAGCACACCGGCACAAGCGAGATAGAGAGATACATGCGGAATATAGTAATCGACAATTCCGAACGTGAAGCAAATCCCTGCGTAAACCGAAATCCCCCCAACGAGAGGTATCAATCCCTGGTGACGTTTGCGGAAGTTTGGTTTATCCACTAAACCGACTTTTTTTGCCACCTTACGGGCAAAAAACAGAAACAGTGTCGTGAATAAAAAAATACTGATGAGATCAATACTCACTGTCAGTAAATTCACAATGCATGCTCTCAGAGAAAATTATTAGCAGAAGTATAACCACGAAGACCTTTATTCAGAAGGGAAAGTCCGTTCCGAACCCACCAGTCCTGTGCAAAAATTAACCATTTGATATGCAAATTGCATAACACGCCAGCAAATTCCAGGAATTTTCCTAACATCGCCAGCGCGGCATTAAGATTACAGATATAAAAGCAAAACGCCACGTAAACACGTGGCGTTTTTGGCATAAGACAAATTTATGAGCGTTTCATCATTTCGAAGAAATCGTCATTGGTCTTGGTCATGGCCAGTTTATTAATGAGGAATTCCATTGCATCGATTTCGCCCATCGGGTGAATGATTTTGCGCAGGATCCACATTTTCTGCAGTTCTTCCTGAGTCGTGAGCAGCTCTTCTTTACGGGTACCGGAACGGTTGTAGTCGATAGCCGGGAAGACGCGTTTTTCAGCGATCTTACGAGAGAGGTGCAGTTCCATGTTGCCTGTACCTTTAAACTCTTCGTAAATAACTTCGTCCATTTTAGAACCGGTATCGATAAGCGCCGTCGCGATAATGGTCAGGCTGCCGCCCTCTTCCACGTTACGCGCCGCACCGAAGAAGCGTTTCGGACGATGAAGGGCATTGGCGTCCACACCACCGGTCAACACTTTACCTGACGCCGGAACAACAGTGTTGTAAGCGCGCGCCAGACGAGTGATGGAGTCGAGCAGAATGATAACGTCTTTCTTGTGCTCAACCAGGCGTTTGGCCTTCTCGATCACCATTTCCGCAACCTGAACGTGGCGAGATGCGGGTTCGTCAAAGGTAGAAGCAACAACTTCACCTTTTACCAGACGCTGCATCTCGGTTACTTCTTCCGGACGTTCGTCGATCAGCAGAACCATCAGCACACAATCCGGGTGGTTGTAAGCAATGCTCTGAGCAATGTTCTGCAGCAGCATAGTTTTACCGGCTTTCGGCGGTGCCACAATCAGACCACGCTGACCACGACCGATAGGTGATGCCAGATCCAGTACGCGAGCGGTTAAATCTTCCGTAGAACCGTTACCACGTTCCATACGCAGACGAGAGTTTGCGTGCAGCGGGGTTAAGTTCTCAAAGAGGATTTTGTTGCGGGCGTTTTCAGGTTTGTCGAAGTTAACTTCGTTAACTTTCAGCAGCGCAAAATAGCGTTCACCTTCTTTCGGCGGGCGAATCTTACCAGAGATGGTATCACCAGTGCGGAGGTTGAAACGGCGGATTTGGCTAGGGGAAACGTAGATGTCATCAGGACCGGCGAGGTAGGAGCTGTCTGCGGAACGGAGGAAACCAAATCCATCCTGCAATATCTCCAGTACGCCATCACCAAAGATATCTTCGCCACTCTTTGCGTGCTGCTTCAGGATGGCAAAAATAATGTCCTGCTTACGCATACGAGCCAGGTTTTCCAGCCCCATATTTTCGCCGAGAGTGATCAGCTCAGAAACCGGCGTATTCTTTAATTCGGTAAGATTCATAGTGGTGTGAGTTCTTAAACTTGGGGTAAATCTCGAACTTAATGTTGTGAATGGTATGGCAGGATCATCCATGCCTGTTTACGGTCATCGACTCATGTCTTTTCGCTGCCTGGTCACAGGAGAGTACGCAGAACTGAAACGACAAGACGGATTGAGTGACGAGCCAGAAATCTGTTCACTTCGCATTTAAGATAAAACGGGAAGCGTTGGAAATTACAAGATTCAAACTTAATAAGGTATGTTTAATACGAAGTCAACACTAAGTTAGCATGACTCACGCCGGGCGTCCAGTTTTTAGCGACGGGGCACCCGAACATGAAATTCCCTTACGCCAGGTTAGCGTCGAGGAACTCTTTCAACTGACCTTTAGACAGTGCACCCACTTTGGTTGCCGCCACTTCACCGTTTTTGAACAGCAGCAGAGTCGGGATACCACGGATGCCATATTTCGGCGCAGTGCCAGGGTTTTGATCGATGTTCAGTTTTGCAACGGTCAGTTTGCCCTGATATTCGTCAGCGATTTCATCCAGAATCGGGGCGATCATTTTGCACGGACCGCACCACTCTGCCCAGAAATCGACGAGGATCGCCCCGTCCGCTTTGAGTACATCCGTGTCAAAACTGTCGTCAGTCAGGTGAATAATTTTATCGCTCATATATAACTCCACAGGAATAAGCCTGGCGTGTTGGTTTCGTTGTTGGTGTAACATTAACCAACTAAAGGTTGACTTTATTTCACCGGATACGCTTTCGTAAAGCAATAGTAAGCTGATATTCTACCACACTATGAGCAAAACACATTTAACAGAACAGAAGTTTTCCGACTTCGCCCTGCATCCGAAGGTTGTAGAAGCCCTTGAAAAAAAAGGGTTTCATAACTGTACGCCCATTCAGGCACTGGCCCTTCCGCTGACGCTGGCGGGTCGTGACGTAGCCGGGCAGGCGCAAACCGGTACCGGGAAAACGATGGCGTTTCTTACGTCAACGTTTCATTATCTTCTCTCTCATCCTGCGATTGCCGATCGCAAGGTGAATCAACCGCGTGCCTTAATTATGGCACCGACGCGTGAACTTGCCGTGCAGATCCATGCCGACGCAGAACCGCTGGCGGAAGCTACTGGCCTGAAGCTGGGTCTGGCTTACGGTGGTGATGGCTACGACAAACAGCTGAAAGTGCTGGAAAGCGGCGTTGACATTCTGATTGGCACCACGGGTCGTTTAATTGACTATGCCAAGCAGAACCATATTAACCTCGGTGCCATTCAGGTAGTGGTACTGGACGAAGCCGATCGCATGTACGATCTGGGCTTTATTAAAGATATCCGCTGGCTGTTCCGCCGTATGCCGCCTGCAAACCAGCGCCTCAACATGCTGTTCTCCGCCACGCTTTCGTACCGGGTACGTGAACTGGCGTTCGAGCAGATGAACAATGCCGAATATATTGAAGTGGAACCGGAACAGAAAACGGGCCACCGTATTAAAGAAGAGCTTTTCTACCCTTCTAACGAAGAAAAAATGCGTTTGCTGCAAACGCTGATCGAAGAAGAGTGGCCAGACAGAGCGATTATTTTCGCCAATACCAAACACCGTTGTGAAGAGATCTGGGGCCACCTGGCGGCAGATGGTCATCGTGTCGGTTTGTTGACAGGCGATGTCGCGCAGAAAAAACGTCTGCGTATTCTTGATGAATTTACCCGTGGCGATCTGGATATTCTGGTTGCCACCGACGTTGCCGCGCGTGGTTTGCATATTCCGGCAGTGACGCACGTCTTTAACTACGATTTACCCGATGACTGTGAAGATTACGTTCACCGTATTGGTCGTACAGGTCGCGCAGGCGCAAGCGGTCACTCTATCAGCCTGGCGTGTGAAGAGTATGCATTGAATTTGCCTGCTATTGAGACCTATATTGGTCACTCAATTCCGGTAAGCAAATACAATCCGGACGCATTGATGACCGATCTGCCAAAACCGCTGCGCCTCACGCGCCCGCGCACAGGCAATGGTCCGCGTCGTACTGGCGCTCCGCGTAATCGTCGTCGTTCAGGTTAAATAAAAAATGTCATACTCAAAATCATTCAAACTGTATCAAGATGGCAAGAGAATGAATCCCGATGAGCTTACTGTAGTAAGTGATTCAGGTGAAAGAATGCAGCCAACACAGAGACAGATTGAAGGATGAAGAGTATGGGTTCCACCTCGTCGCTGTATGCAGCCATTGATCTCGGTTCGAATAGTTTTCATATGCTGGTTGTGCGCGAGGTGGCTGGAAGCATCCAGACGCTGACGCGAATAAAACGCAAAGTGCGTCTGGCTGCTGGCCTGAATAGCGAAAATGCCCTCTCCAATGAAGCAATGGAGCGCGGTTGGCAATGTTTGCGCCTGTTTGCTGAACGTCTGCAAGATATTCCTCCCTCGCAAATTCGCGTTGTCGCTACGGCGACGTTACGCCTTGCCGTCAATGCGGGTGATTTTATTGCCAAAGCGCAGGAAATTCTCGGTTGTCCGGTACAGGTGATCAGCGGTGAAGAGGAAGCACGTCTGATTTATCAGGGCGTTGCTCACACCACTGGTGGTGCCGATCAGCGCCTGGTGGTGGATATAGGCGGAGCCAGTACTGAACTGGTAACCGGCACGGGTGCACAAACCACCTCGTTGTTCAGCCTGTCGATGGGCTGCGTCACTTGGCTGGAACGCTATTTTGCCGATCGTAATCTGGGGCAGGAAAATTTTGATGCTGCAGAAAAAGCGGCACGCGAAGTGTTACGTCCGGTTGCCGATGAATTACGGTATCACGGCTGGAAAGTGTGCGTTGGTGCTTCCGGCACCGTGCAGGCGTTACAGGAAATCATGATGGCACAGGGGATGGATGAACGCATTACCCTGGAAAAGTTGCAGCAATTGAAACAGCGAGCCATTCATTGCGGTCGGCTGGAGGAACTGGAGATTGACGGGCTGACGCTGGAACGTGCGTTAGTGTTCCCGAGTGGTCTGGCGATCCTGATCGCCATTTTTACCGAACTGAATATTCAGTGTATGACCCTGGCGGGCGGTGCGCTGCGTGAAGGCCTGGTCTACGGCATGTTGCATCTGGCCGTCGAGCAGGATATTCGCAGCCGTACGCTGCGTAATATTCAACGCCGCTTTATGATCGATATTGATCAGGCACAGCGCGTAGCCAAAGTTGCGGCTAACTTCTTCGATCAGGTGGAAAACGAATGGCATCTTGAAGCAATAAGCCGCGATTTGCTCATCAGCGCCTGTCAGCTTCATGAAATCGGCCTGAGCGTTGACTTCAAACAAGCGCCGCAACACGCTGCTTATCTGGTGCGTAATCTGGATCTTCCCGGTTTTACCCCCGCACAGAAAAAATTGCTGGCGACGCTACTGCTCAACCAGACTAATCCGGTCGATCTCTCATCGCTGCATCAGCAAAATGCCGTACCGCCGCGCGTCGCAGAACAACTCTGCCGTTTACTACGCCTGGCCATCATTTTTGCCAGCCGTCGCCGTGACGATCTCGTGCCAGAGATGACATTACAGGCTAACCATGAACTGTTGACCTTGACGCTTCCGCAAGGTTGGCTAACCCAACATCCGCTGGGTAAAGAGATTATTGCTCAGGAAAGCCAGTGGCAGAGCTATGTCCACTGGCCGCTGGAAGTGCATTAATGAGTAAGTGCCGGATGCGATGCTGACGCATCTTTTCCGGCCTTGATTATTTCCCTCGTTTTGCCGCCATCATCGCTTTCAGATTCGCCAGATGGCTTTGCCCTTTCTGCATCCGTTCTTCGGCGCTGACCACTTTGCGCTCCTGTTCCCAAATCAGATCATCCTGCGGCAGCTCCAGCAAAAAGCGGCTCGGCTCCGGGCGCACCAGTTCGCCGTACTGACGGCGTTCTTTACACAGCGTAAAGGTCAATTCCTTCTGGGCGCGGGTAATGCCGACATAGGCCAGCCGCCGCTCCTCATCGATATTATCTTCATCGATGCTGCTCTGGTGCGGCAAAAACCCTTCTTCCATACCGACCATGTAGACATAAGGAAACTCCAGCCCTTTCGACGCGTGGAGAGTCATCAGTTGCACCTGATCCAGCTCTTCTTCACTCTCACCACGCTCCATCATGTCGCGCAAAGTAAAGCGCGTCACCACCTGGGTGAGCGTCATCGGCTCATCCAGTTCACTGCCTTCCAGCATCTCCGTCATCCAGCTAAACAGTTGGTTGACGTTCTTCATGCGCATTTCGGCGGCTTTCGGGCTGGGCGATGTTTCGTACAGCCAGGATTCATAATCCATGCCATGGATCAGATCACGCACCGCGGCAATCGGCTCCCGCTCCGCCAGACGCTGGATTTCTGCCAACCAGTGAGTGAAGCGGGTCAATGCTTCATAACCACGTCCGCTAAGCGTCTGACTCAGGCCCATATCAAAGCTGGCGGTAAACATGCTTTTATTGCGCGTCATCGCCCACTCACCCAGCTTTTTCAGCGTAGCCGGGCCAATCTCTCGCTTCGGCGTGTTAACAATACGCAGAAATGCGCTGTCATCGTCCGGGTTAGTCAGCACGCGCAGATAAGCCAGCAAGTCCTTGATTTCAGGACGAGAGAAAAACGACGTACCACCAGATATTTTGTACGGGATGCGGTTTTGCATCAGGAATTTTTCAAACACCCGCGACTGATGGTTACCGCGATAAAGAATGGCGTAATCTTTGTACTGCGTTTTATTGACGAAGTGATGGGCGATCAGCTCGCCAGTAACGCGCTCAGCCTCATGTTCTTCGTTATTCGCGCTTAATACTTTTAGCTCCGCGCCATAACCCAGTTCGGAGAACAGACGCTTTTCAAAGACGTGCGGGTTATTGGCGATCAGGATGTTCGCCGCTTTCAGAATACGCCCGGAAGAGCGATAGTTCTGCTCAAGCTTAATCACCTTCAGCGCCGGAAAATCCTGACTCAGCAGCACCAGGTTTTGCGGACGTGCACCGCGCCAGGAGTAGATCGACTGGTCATCGTCACCCACCACGGTAAAGCGCGCGCGGCTGCCCACCAGCAGTTTCACCAGCTCATACTGGCTGGTGTTGGTGTCCTGATACTCATCCACCAGCAGATAGCGAATTTTGTTCTGCCAGCGCTCGCGGACTTCTTCATTGCGTTGCAGCAGCAACGTCGGCAATAAAATCAGATCATCGAAGTCGAGAACGTTACAGGCTTTCAGGTGTGCATCATACAGCCCATAACAATGGGCAAAAATACGGTCCCGCTCGCCAATCGCACTTGCTGCCGCCTGGGACGGTGTTTTGAGATCATTCTTCCAGTTAGAGATGGTCGAAATCAGTTGTTGCAGGAGAACTTTGTCATCTTCAATCAGCCCCTCGGTCAACTCTTTAAGCAAAGCAAGCTGATCGGTATCGTCAAACAACGAGAAGTTCGCTTTCATCCCAAGCGCCGCATACTCGCGTTTGATGATATCCAGCCCCAACGTATGGAAAGTGGAGATCATCAGCCCACGCGCCTCTTTGCGCCCCAGCGTCTGCCCTACACGCTCTTTCATCTCGCGCGCTGCTTTATTAGTAAAGGTCACCGCCGCAATGTGCCGCGCCTGATAACCGCAACCGCGGATCAGATGGGCGATTTTATTGGTGATAACACGAGTTTTACCGGAACCCGCGCCCGCCAGCACCAGGCAGGGGCCGGTAACGAATTCGACAGCTTGTTGTTGGCCGGGGTTTAGACGCATAGGTGTATTGCTCAATCTTCGAACGGGGGGAGGATTGTAGCAGAATCGCATTTGAATGTGACCGCGTGTAAGCCGCTAACCGGTTGGCTGCGGATGTTTAAATCAGAGAGAGAAGACCGAAATCGGAGTTCATCGTGAATCCATTAGACTTAGAAAATATCGGGTCGTAACGTTGTGTTATTACTTTTTCAGAGTTTACTAAGGAGAGGTTTACTCGTGGCGATTAATTTCAGCCCTAAGGTTGGTGAAATACTGGAATGCAACTTTGGTAACTATCCTGTTAGCCAAAATGGACCGTTCAGCACGACGTATTACGATGGCCGCATTCCTCCTGAAATGATAAAAAACAGGTTAGTTGTCGTGCTCAACGGAAAAATTAATGGCAACGCATGCATCGTCGTTCCATTATCAACCACTCGCGACCAGACAAGTTAAAACGTGGAATGCATGTTGAAATAGCCAGTAATGTTATCAATGACCTGCAATTCTTTGATCAGCAGATTCGTTGGGCCAAAGCCGACCTGGTACAACAAGTCAGTCGAAACAGATTAAACAGAGCAAGGACTTACAGAGGGTATCTTAATCAATGTTTGCCACATGAGTTGGTTGCAGACATACAGAGGGCGGTCATCAAGTCAATCAATGCCATATCGCTCATAAATTGACAATAAAATAACCATCCCCGATAATGACTTTGTAGCCCATAGAGGCCCTAAGTTTTCTCCCCTTGAGGGACCTGCGAAGCCCGGATTTTCCGGGCTTTTGCCATATATGTACCAGCCACTCCCTGACTGACAATTACGTTAGCATCTGCGGATCATGCTAAAATCGCCGCCTGACAATTATTCACTCAAGGCACGATCATGGCAAAAACAGCAGCAGCACTGCATATCCTTGTAAAAGAAGAGAAACTGGCTCTGGATCTTCTCGAGCAGATTAAGAACGGGGCCGATTTCGGCAAGCTGGCGAAGAAACACTCCATTTGCCCATCAGGCAAACGCGGCGGTGATTTAGGTGAATTCCGCCAGGGTCAGATGGTTCCGGCGTTCGATAAAGTGGTTTTCTCTTGTCCGGTACTGGAGCCGACCGGCCCGCTGCACACCCAGTTCGGATATCACATCATTAAGGTGCTGTACCGCAACTAATAGCAAGGCCTTCTCCAGGAGAAGGCCTTGAGTGTTTTCTCCCTCTCCCTGTGGGAGAGGGTCGGGGTGAGGGCATCAGCGCGCACTTAACCCGCAACAGCAATACGTTTCATATCTGTCATATAGCCGCGCAGTTTCTTACCTACCTGCTCAATCGCATGGCTGCGAATCGCTTCGTTCACATCACGCAGTTGCCCGTTATCTACCGCGCCTTCCGGAATAGCTTTACCCAGGTCGCCCGGTTGCAGCTCTGCCATAAACGGTTTCAGCAACGGCACACAAGCGTAAGAGAACAGATAGTTACCGTACTCAGCGGTATCAGAGATAACCACGTTCATTTCGTACAGACGCTTACGGGCGATGGTGTTGGCAATCAGCGGCAGCTCGTGCAGTGATTCATAATATGCAGACTCTTCAATGATGCCGGAATCGACCATGGTTTCGAACGCCAGTTCAACGCCCGCTTTCACCATCGCGATCATCAGTACGCCTTTATCGAAGTACTCCTGCTCGCCGATTTTGCCTTCATACTGCGGCGCGGTTTCAAACGCGGTTTTGCCGGTCTCTTCACGCCAGGTCAGCAGTTTCTTATCATCGTTGGCCCAGTCCGCCATCATACCGGAAGAGAATTCGCCGGAGATGATGTCGTCCATATGTTTCTGGAACAGGGGTGCCATGATCTCTTTCAGCTGTTCAGAAAGCGCATAAGCACGCAGTTTCGCCGGGTTAGAGAGACGGTCCATCATCAGGGTGATGCCGCCCTGTTTCAGTGCTTCGGTGATGGTTTCCCAACCGAACTGAATCAGTTTTTCTGCGTATGCTGGATCGGTACCTTCTTCCACCAGCTTGTCGAAGCACAGCAGAGAGCCAGCCTGCAACATACCGCACAGGATGGTTTGCTCGCCCATCAGGTCAGATTTCACTTCCGCAACGAAGGACGATTCCAGCACACCCGCACGGTGACCACCGGTTGCAGCCGCCCAGGCTTTGGCAATCGCCATGCCTTCGCCTTTCGGATCGTTTTCCGGGTGAACGGCAATCAGCGTCGGTACGCCGAACCCACGTTTGTACTCTTCACGCACTTCGGTGCCTGGGCATTTCGGCGCAACCATCACTACGGTGATATCTTTACGGATCTGCTCGCCCACTTCGACGATGTTGAAACCGTGCGAGTAGCCCAGCGCCGCGCCGTCTTTCATCAGTGGCTGTACGGTGCGCACTACATCAGAGTGCTGCTTGTCCGGCGTCAGGTTAATCACCAGATCCGCCTGTGGGATCAGTTCTTCGTAAGTACCCACTTTAAAACCATTTTCGGTCGCTTTACGCCAGGACGCGCGCTTCTCGGCAATCGCTTCTTTACGCAGAGCGTAGGAGATATCGAGACCAGAATCACGCATGTTCAGGCCCTGGTTCAGACCCTGTGCGCCACAGCCGACGATGACTACTTTTTTACCCTGAAGGTAGCTCGCGCCATCGGCGAATTCATCGCGGCCCATAAAGCGACATTTGCCCAGCTGTGCCAGCTGCTGGCGCAGATTCAGTGTATTGAAGTAGTTAGCCATGGTGATTCCTCGTGATGTTGTGCTTCTTATTGTTCGGTTCGCGTTTGCGAGATTGAATTCACTATATGACAGGAAATTTATTGCGGAAATTGATATATTCACAACGTCACATTGCAATTTTTGCAACGTCAACATCGAGGGCTGTCCCTGTGGATTTACGCGATCTGAAAACCTTCCTGCATCTGGCGGAAAGCCGCCATTTTGGCCGCAGCGCGCGGGCGATGCACGTTAGCCCATCCACGCTCTCACGGCAGATTCAGCGCCTGGAAGAAGATCTCGGTCAGCCGCTGTTTGTGCGCGATAACCGCACGGTGACGCTGACTGAAGCGGGCGAAGAGCTGCGCGTTTTCGCCCAGCAAACGCTGTTGCAGTATCAGCAGTTGCGCCACACCATCGATCAGCAAGGGCCGTCGCTCTCTGGCGAATTACATATCTTCTGCTCGGTGACCGCTGCCTACAGCCATCTGCCGCCGATTCTGGATCGCTTCCGCGCGGAACACCCGTCGGTGGAGATTAAACTTACTACTGGTGATGCGGCAGATGCGATGGAAAAGGTGGTCACTGGTGAAGCGGATCTGGCGATTGCGGGTAAACCGGAAACCTTGCCCGGCGCAGTGGCGTTTTCGATGTTGGAGAATCTGGCAGTAGTGCTGATTGCCCCCGCGCTGCCCTGCCCGGTGCGTAATCAGGTGTCGGTAGAGAAGCCGGACTGGTCAACGGTGCCGTTTATTATGGCCGATCAGGGGCCGGTACGCCGCCGCATTGAACTGTGGTTTCGACGCAATAAAATCAGTAACCCGATGATTTACGCCACGGTTGGCGGGCATGAAGCGATGGTATCGATGGTGGCACTCGGCTGTGGCGTGGCATTGTTGCCGGAAGTGGTGCTGGAAAACAGCCCCGAACCGGTGCGTAACCGCGTGATGATTTTAGAGCGCAGCGATGAGAAAACGCCGTTTGAGCTGGGCGTGTGTGCGCAGAAAAAGCGGCTACATGAGCCGCTAATTGAGGCATTCTGGAAGATTTTGCCGAACCACAAATGACGTTGTCGCGCGGGTAGGCCTGATAAGCGAAGCGCTATCAGGCATTTTTCCCTAACCCGCCAAAAAGAACCTGAACGCCGGGTTATTGGTTTCGTCGTGGCAATCGTAGCCCAGCTCATTCAGCCGGGTTTCGAAATCCGGTTCATGGTCGCCAAGTTCGAACGCCGCCAGTACGCGCCCGTAGTCGGTGCCATGGCTGCGATAGTGGAACAAAGAAATGTTCCAGTACGTACCCAGCGTGTTGAGGAAGCGCAGCAGCGCGCCCGGTGATTCCGGGAATTCGAAGCTGTAGAGGCGTTCCTGCAACGGATGCGATGGACGTCCGCCGACCATATAGCGCACGTGTAGCTTCGCCATTTCGTCGTCGGAGAGATCAACCACGCTGTAGCCGCCGTCGTTGAGCATCTGCAAAATTTCTTTGCGCTCTTCGAGGCCGCGGCTCAGGCGCACACCGACAAAGATGCAGGCGTTTTTGGCATCGGCAAAACGGTAGTTGAACTCGGTGACCGAACGCCCGCCAAGCAGTTGGCAGAATTTGAGGAAGCTGCCTTTTTCTTCCGGAATGGTCACCGCCAACAACGCTTCACGCTGTTCGCCCAGTTCGCAGCGTTCTGAGACGTAGCGCAGGCCGTGGAAGTTCACGTTGGCACCGGAAAGAATATGCGCCAGCCGTTCGCCGCGAATGTTGTGCAGGGCGATATATTTTTTCATTCCCGCCAGCGCCAGCGCGCCAGAGGGTTCCGCCACCGCGCGCACATCTTCGAATAAATCCTTCATCGCCGCACAGATCGCATCGCTATCGACGGTGATGATGTCGTCGAGATACTCCTGGCATAAACGGAAGGTTTCGTCACCGATGCGTTTTACCGCTACGCCTTCAGCAAATAGCCCTACGCGCGGCAGATCAACCGGATGACCCGCATCCAGCGCTGCTTTCAGGCAGGCGGAGTCTTCCGCTTCTACGGCGATCACTTTGATTTGCGGCATCAGTTGTTTGATCAGCACCGCCACGCCAGCAGCCAGACCGCCGCCGCCGACTGGCACAAATACGCGGTCGAGATGGGCGTCCTGCTGGAGCAGTTCCAGCGCCAGCGTGCCTTGCCCGGCAATCACCATCGGATGGTCGAACGGCGGCACCCAGGTGAACCCCTGCTGCTGTGACAGTTCGATCGCTTTGGCTTTCGCTTCATCAAAGTTCGCACCGTGGAGCAGCACTTCGCCGCCGAAGCCGCGCACCGCATCAACTTTGATATCGGCGGTGGCGGTTGGCATGACGATCAGTGCCTTCACGCCTAACCGTGCGGAAGAAAACGCGACGCCCTGCGCGTGGTTACCCGCAGAAGCGGTGATCACGCCGTGCGCTTTTTGTTCTTCCGTCAGGCCCGCCATCATGGCGTATGCACCGCGCAGCTTAAAGCTGTGCACCGGCTGGCGATCTTCGCGCTTCACCAGAATCACGTTATCAAGACGCGACGACAGTTTTTCCATTTTCTGTAGCGGCGTAACCTGCGCCGCTTCATAGACCGGCGCGCGTAGCACCGCTCTTAAATATTCGGCACCTTCCGGGGTGCCGGACAGGGGTTGCGAGTCAGCCATCATTAACCCCCCAGTTTCGATTTATCGCGCACCGCACCTTTGTCGGCGCTGGTCGCCAGGCTGGCGTAGGCACGCAGCGCAAAGGAAACCTGACGTTCACGGTTTTTCGGCGTCCAGGCTTTGTCACCCCGGGCTTCCTGCGCTTCACGACGCGCCGCCAGTTCGGCATCGCTTACCTGTAACTGAATACCACGGTTCGGAATGTCGATAGCGATAAGATCGCCGTCTTCAATCAGGCCAATGCTGCCGCCGCTTGCCGCTTCCGGTGAGACGTGCCCGATAGAAAGGCCAGAGGTGCCGCCAGAGAAACGACCGTCGGTGATCAGCGCACAGGCTTTACCGAGCCCCATTGATTTCAGGAAGCTGGTTGGGTAGAGCATTTCCTGCATCCCCGGACCGCCTTTCGGGCCTTCATAGCGAATTACTACCACATCTCCGGCGACAACTTTACCGCCGAGAATCGCTTCTACCGCGTCGTCCTGGCTTTCGTACACTTTCGCCGGGCCGGTGAATTTGAGGATGCTGTCATCGACGCCCGCGGTTTTAACGATGCAGCCGTTTTCTGCGAAATTACCGTAGAGCACCGCCAGGCCGCCGTCTTTGCTGTAGGCGTGTTCCAGCGAGCGGATACAGCCGTTTGCGCGATCGTCATCGAGAGAATCCCAACGGCAATCCTGCGAGAATGCCTGTGTAGTCCGAATGCCCGCCGGGCCTGCGCGGAACATATTTTTTACCGCGTCATCCTGGGTCAGCATAACGTCGTATTGTTCCAGCGTTTGCGGCAACGTCAGGCCAAGTACGTTTTTCACATCACGGTTCAGTAACCCCGCACGATCCAGTTCGCCGAGAATACCGATAACACCACCAGCACGATGAACATCTTCCATATGGTATTTCTGGGTGCTCGGCGCAACTTTACACAGCTGCGGAACCTTGCGGGAGAGCTTATCGATATCACTCATGGTGAAGTCGATTTCCGCTTCCTGCGCCGCCGCCAGCAGGTGAAGTACGGTGTTAGTCGATCCACCCATCGCGATATCCAGCGTCATGGCGTTTTCAAACGCCGCCTTACTGGCGATATTACGCGGCAGTGCACTTTCGTCGTTTTGCTCGTAATAACGTTTGGTCAATTCAACAATGCGTTTACCAGCATTAAGGAACAGCTGCTTACGGTCCGAGTGGGTTGCCAGCAGCGAGCCGTTGCCTGGCTGCGACAAACCCAGCGCTTCGGTCAGGCAGTTCATTGAGTTAGCGGTAAACATCCCGGAGCAGGAACCGCAGGTTGGGCAGGCGGAACGTTCAACCTGATCGCTCTGGGAGTCAGAGACTTTCGGGTCTGCGCCCTGGATCATCGCATCAACCAGATCGAGCTTGATTATCCGATCGGACAGCTTGGTTTTCCCGGCTTCCATCGGGCCGCCGGAAACAAAGATCACCGGAATATTTAATCGCAGGGAAGCCATCAACATCCCAGGGGTGATTTTGTCGCAGTTGGAGATACAGACCATGGCATCGGCGCAGTGGGCGTTGACCATATACTCAACGGAATCAGCGATCAGTTCGCGAGATGGCAGTGAATAAAGCATCCCCCCGTGGCCCATGGCAATCCCATCATCCACCGCAATGGTGTTGAACTCTTTGGCAACGCCGCCAGCCGCTTCAATTTGTTCGGCGACCAGTTTACCGAGATCGCGCAGATGGACGTGACCCGGTACAAATTGGGTGAACGAGTTCACAACCGCGATAATCGGCTTACCGAAATCGGCGTCGGTCATCCCGGTGGCGCGCCACAGTGCGCGGGCCCCCGCCATATTACGGCCATGGGTGGTGGTAGCGGAACGATACTTAGGCATGCTTTATTTACTCCCAGTGTCTGTCTCGTAAATGGGACGGTGCGTGCCGTCCCATTTTTTGTATTTATTGATTAACTTGATCTAACCAGCCCCATTTATCTTCGGTTTCGCCAGTGAAGAGGCCGAAGAAGGCTTGCTGGATGCGTTTGGTAACCGGGCCGCAACGGCCTTCACCAACCTGAATACCATCTACGCTGCGCACTGGCGTGATTTCTGCCGCAGTACCGGACATAAACACTTCATCCGCCAGGTACAGGGATTCGCGCGACAGCACCTGCTCACGGACTTCAATTCCCAGCTCTTTTGCCAGTTTGATGATGGCATCACGGGTAATACCCGGCAGCGCGGAGGAGGTGAACGGTGGGGTGAACAGCACGCCGTCTTTCACTTCAAACAGGTTTTCGCCTGCACCTTCAGAGATGTAACCATTCACATCCAGCGCGATACCTTCCTGATAACCGTGGCGGCGTGCTTCACTACCCACCAGCAGGGAAGAGAGGTAGTTACCACCGGCTTTTGCCGCGGTTGGGATGGTGTTTGGTGCTGCGCGGTTCCAGGAGGAAACCATCGCATCGATCCCCTGCTCCAGCGCTTCTGCGCCCAGATACGCTCCCCACGGGAAAGCGGCGATAATCACATCGGTTGAGTATCCCGCTGGCGGGTTAACGCCCATGCCAACATCACCGACGAAGATCAGCGGACGGATATAGGCGCTGGTGAGATTGTTTTTGCGGATCACGTCACGACAAGCTTCCATCAGCTCATCAATGCTCTGCGAAACCGGAAAGCGATAGATTTTGGCGGAGTCATGCAGACGCTGCATATGCTCACGATGGCGGAATACAACCGGTCCTTTGTGCGAGTCGTAGCAACGGATGCCTTCAAAAACCGAGGTGCCATAGTGCAGCGCGTGCGACATCACATGCACCTTCGCGTCTTCCCAGCGAACCATCTCCCCATTGAACCAAATGTAATCAGCTTTCTTCGTGGTCATTTTTATATTCCTTTTGCGCTCAGGCGCGGATTTGTTGTGATGTGGTTGTGCTCTGGCAGATGGCAACGTGTGCGACGTCCACCAGTTTATTTAACTGACTAAACAGTAAGTCGACCGACCGTGGGCTGGCAACGGTCAATTCGATATTTATATTTTGTGCATCGCTGGCGGCGGCCATATTCATTGAGCAGACGTGGAAACCACGATGACGCACCACGCGTAAAACACGTTCTAAGGTTTCTGGATTGAAGCGAGCCGATACATTGACCTGATGTTGCATCATGATAATTTCTCCAACATTTCTGAATTACTGGCACCTGGCGGCACCAGCGGCCAGACGTTCTCAAGTTCGTCGATTGAGACATGAAGCAGGTATGGCCCATCACTGTTCAGCATGGTGTTGAGTGCCGCTTCAACCTGGTCTTTACGGGTGATGTGTTGGCCAGGGATGCCGAAGGCGCTGGCTAACATGAGGAAATCGGGGTTATCAGTAAGGGTGGTTTCGCTGTATCGTTCCTGAAAAAACAGTTGCTGCCATTGTCGAACCATCCCTAACCGTTGGTTATCGAGTAAGACGATTTTCAACGGTAACTGCTTGCGTTTTACGGTGCCCAGCTCTTGCACATTCATCATGAAAGAGCCGTCACCGGAGATACAGACAACGGTATCGTTCGGTCGCGCGACTTGTGCGCCAACCGCCGCCGGTAAACCAAAACCCATGGTACCTAAGCCGCTGGAGGTGATGAAATTTTCCGGGCGAGTGTGGGCGATGTGCTGCGCAGCCCACATCTGGTGCTGCCCCACATCTGTGGTCACGACGCAATCCGCAGGTTTACGATCCGACAGTTGTTTTAACAACAACGGCGCGTAGATAGCGTCACCGGGATGGTCGTAACGCCAGGCATGTTCATCACGCAGCTGCGCGCAGTGTTGCTGCCAGTCATTGATATTTAACGGCTGCTGTAATGCTGGTAACAGAGCATTTAAATCACCTTGTAATGCCACATGTGCCTGACGCAGCTTGTTCATTTCTGCCGGGTCGATATCCATATGGATAACACTGGCGTGTGGTGCGAAGGTGTTCAGTTTGCCGGTCACCCGGTCATCAAAACGTGCACCCACGGCGATCAGCAAGTCGCACTCCTGCACCGCGAAGTTCGCCGCTTTGGTGCCATGCATTCCCAGCATGCCCAGATAGTACGGATAATCTGCTTCAACTGCGCCCAGCCCTTTCAGCGTGCAGGTGGCAGGCATTTTTGTGGTAGCGAGAAATTCTCGTAAAGCAGGAACTGCCTGCGCCATACCCACGCCACCACCAACGTACAGCATCGGTTTTTGCGCTTTTGCCAGCATCTGGCGCGCTTGCTCGACTTCGGCATGTGGGAAAGTCACTTCGTTTTCAACGGTGGTGAACCACGGTTCCAGGTCGCCGCTGGCTAATTGGATATCTTTTGGGATATCGACCAGAACCGGACCAGGACGACCTGAGCTGGCAACGTCGAATGCTTCAGCCATGATGCGCGGCAACTCTTCCAGCGACTGCACCAGGAAGCTGTGCTTGGTACAGGCTAGCGACAATCCCAGGACATCCACTTCCTGAAATGCGTCCGTGCCGATAAACGGTGCGGACACTTGACCGGTGATGGCAACAACGGGGATGGAATCTAACAGTGCGTCCGCAAGCCCGGTTATCAGGTTGGTTGCGCCCGGACCAGACGTGGCGATACATACGCCAGTTTTGCCAGTAGCACGGGCATAACCGATAGCCGCCATTGCCGCACCCTGTTCATGTCGGCACAGCAAGTGCTCCACGCCGCCGTCATACAATGCATCGTAAACCGGCATAATTGCGCCACCCGGATAACCGAAAACGGTATTCACACCCTGTGCCCGCAACGCATGTACCACCCACTGTGCGCCATTCATAGTTAGTTCCCCGTCCTGAATCTTGAGAAACAGAATTTTGTGCTGTTATTCATTGTCTGCTCCTCGGTTATGTTTTTAAGGTCAAAAAAAACCCCCGGACCTTTCGGTGCGGGGGTCTTAGTTCGTTAAGGCTTGATTTCTAAGCCTTTCCTCGTCCAAGTGCAGCCCCGCACGGTGGGATAATAATCACCACCACGCTAATCACGACCAGGCTAATCACTCGTAGAAGGGCTGTCATTTTGTCTTTTCTTGCATCTTGTTCGAAGGAATGCTTAAAGAGTTACCATAGGTTTTGTAAATAGTACAAGATATTTTTTGGCCGATTTTTATGATGCGTTTAATAATTTCAATAGAAATTGTTGTTTTTTAAAAAGAAAATAGTGAGTGAAAAAAATTCAATTTCGGTCTGAATGTTGTTCCCTTCCTCTTAGTTCATCCTTTGTCCGCTGTATTTTTGCGAGCATCATTCCACCGCCAGAACAACTCAACTTCACTTGCACAAATAAACAGGAATCAGCCACTAAAATTCACGAATTAGCGGGCTACAGCAGCGATATCTTATGCACATAATGGTGACTCAAGGAGGGCTTATGTCACTGTCAATTGTTCATACCCGCGCAGCCCTGGGAGTAAATGCGCCCCCAATCACTGTTGAGGTACATATCAGTAAAGGTCTACCCGGCTTAACGATGGTGGGCTTACCAGAAACAACGGTGAAAGAAGCTCGCGATCGCGTGCGCAGCGCCATTATCAATAGCGGATATGAATATCCGGCGAAAAAAATCACCATCAACCTTGCTCCAGCCGATCTACCAAAAGAAGGGGGACGATATGATTTACCTATCGCCATTGCGTTGCTGGCGGCCTCAGAACAGCTTACAGCCAATAAGTTAGATGAATATGAATTAGTCGGAGAACTGGCGCTTACAGGCGCTCTGCGTGGCGTTCCCGGCGCAATCTCCAGTGCAACTGAAGCTATTAAGTCGGGCAGAAAAATTATCGTCGCGAAAGATAACGAAGATGAAGTGGGGCTAATTAACGGTGAAGGATGCCTGATAGCCGATCATCTGCAAGCTGTCTGTGCGTTTCTGGAAGGTAAGCACGCTCTCGAACGCCCGAAACCAACTGATGCAGTATCCCGGGCGCTACAACATGATCTCAGTGATGTTGTCGGTCAGGAACATGGAAAGCGAGGACTGGAAATTACCGCCGCTGGCGGGCACAACCTTTTACTGATTGGGCCTCCGGGAACAGGTAAAACAATGCTCGCCAGCCGTATTAATGGCCTGTTGCCAGATTTAAGCAATGAAGAGGCACTGGAGAGTGCTGCGATATTAAGTCTGGTAAATGCTGAATCAGTCCAAAAACAATGGCGGCAGCGCCCGTTCCGCTCACCTCATCACAGTGCATCGTTAACTGCGATGGTAGGCGGTGGCGCAATTCCAGGGCCCGGTGAAATTTCGCTGGCGCATAACGGCGTGCTTTTTCTTGATGAGTTACCTGAATTTGAAAGGCGTACACTGGATGCCTTGCGAGAGCCGATTGAATCCGGGCAGATCCATCTTTCACGCACGCGAGCAAAAATAACCTATCCAGCCCGTTTCCAGCTTGTCGCGGCGATGAATCCCAGCCCTACCGGACATTATCAGGGAAACCATAACCGCTGCACACCAGAGCAAACGCTGCGTTATCTCAACCGACTCTCTGGTCCCTTTCTCGACCGCTTCGATCTCTCACTGGAGATCCCATTACCGCCTCCCGGTATTTTGAGTAAAACGGTAGTGCCGGGAGAAAGCAGCGCCACCGTTAAACAACGCGTAATGGCCGCCAGAGAGCGCCAATTTAAGCGGCAGAATAAACTGAACGCCTGGCTGGATAGTCCGGAAATACGCCAATTCTGCAAACTTGAGAGCGAAGATGCGATGTGGCTGGAAGAAACGCTGATCCATCTGGGGTTATCGATTCGTGCCTGGCAGCGGTTATTGAAAGTTGCACGAACCATTGCTGATATTGATCAGTCTGACATTATCACACGTCAACATTTGCAGGAGGCAGTTAGCTATCGAGCGATTGACCGTTTGCTCATCCATCTGCAGAAACTACTGACATAAAAAAAGGGCATTTCGCCCTTTTTATTAATCGTCAGAATCGGTGTAGTCTTCAGCACCTTCAACCTGCGGTTTACCGCCGGAAAGGGTGTGAAAACGTTTTGGACGCTTAATACGCGTCATATACTTGGACCACACGCGTTCTGCTTCTGTCACTGGCTCACGTTCGCCACGGCATACTGCTACGAAGAGTTTCTCTTCCTCGGTAACCGGCTCGCGTTTGCCAAGATCCAACTCATTGAAGGCATAACCATGACGCTCAAGCAGTTGTGCCTCTTTGATGGTGAAATCACCATGACGAGAGAATCCACGTGGATAATGTTTATTGTCGAAATATCGATTAGTCGTCGTAAAGCTTTCCGCCATCCTGCACGCTCCTAATTCTTTGACCGAGCTAGTTATGGCGCGGAGTATTAGTTACGCTTGACAGAGTGTAAAACAAAACATTTAAATCATAACGACAAATAATTTTGCGGAGAGCACTGTGGATACGGAATTGTTAAAAACTTTCCTGGAAGTTAGCCGAACGCGTCACTTTGGTCGAGCGGCTGAATCGCTCTATCTGACCCAGTCAGCAGTGAGCTTTCGAATCAGACAACTGGAAAATCAACTGGGTGTGAACCTTTTCACCCGCCACAGAAACAATATCCGTTTAACCGCTGCCGGTGAAAAACTACTGCCTTATGCAGAAACGCTCATGAGCACCTGGCAGGCCGCCCGCAAGGAGGTGGCGCATACCTCACGACATAACGAGTTTTCTATCGGTGCCAGCGCCTCATTGTGGGAATGTATGCTTAATCAGTGGCTGGGACGTTTGTATCAAAATCAGGATGCCCATACAGGCTTACAGTTCGAAGCGCGAATTGCCCAACGGCAGTCTCTGGTAAAACAGCTGCATGAACGCCAGCTTGATCTTCTTATTACCACTGAAGCGCCCAAAATGGACGAATTTAGTAGTCAGTTGCTGGGATATTTCACTTTAGCGCTTTATACCAGTGCCCCTTCAAAACTAAAGGGAGATCTTAATTATCTGCGACTTGAGTGGGGGCCAGATTTTCAACAGCATGAGGCAGGTTTGATCGGTGCTGACGAAGTGCCCATTCTGACAACCAGTTCTGCTGAACTGGCACAGCAACAGATTGCGATGCTTAATGGTTGCACCTGGCTACCCGTCAGCTGGGCGCGTAAAAAAGGCGGCCTGCATACCGTTGTCGATAGCACAACACTTTCACGGCCGCTTTATGCCATATGGCTGCAAAATAGCGATAAAAATGCGTTGATTCGCGATCTTTTAAAAATTAACGTGCTGGATGAAGTGTATTAATATGAATGGCTGGCAAGGATGCCGGTAGAAGGATTTACTTCGGAGAGGGTTATTTCAGATAAAAAAAATCCTTAGCTTTCGCTAAGGATGATTTCTGGCAGGGGCGGAGAGACTCGAACTCCCAACACCCGGTTTTGGAGACCGGTGCTCTACCAATTGAACTACGCCCCTAATTAGGGTGGCGGAACGGACGGGACTCGAACCCGCGACCCCCTGCGTGACAGGCAGGTATTCTAACCGACTGAACTACCGCTCCACCGAATTCTTTTACAACCACCGGTTTTATGACCGGCTTACTGCTTAATTTGATGCCTGGCAGTTCCCTACTCTCGCATGGGGAGACCCCACACTACCATCGGCGCTACGGCGTTTCACTTCT
>NZ_JAVUPQ010000031.1:0-46527 GCF_032029835.1 Escherichia sp. AM3
GTTGCGGGGGCCGGATTTGAACCGACGACCTTCGGGTTATGAGCCCGACGAGCTACCAGGCTGCTCCACCCCGCGTCCGTGGATGCGCACTATACTCCGCTCGCGTTTTCATGCAACCTTTTTTTTACCCCGATCACGGATTTGGCATGATTTTGAACAAAAACAAATCACTAAAGCCTATTTTTTGTGCAAAATTTGCGTCAGGGAGAGGCTGCTCATTTCATTAAACGCGGCGGTTTGTTATCTTCGTTGCGCCTTATTTTTTAACCTGAAGAAGAGAACAATGAAAGGACGTTGGGTAAAGTACCTTCTTATGGGCACGGTTGTGGCAATGCTTGCCGCCTGCTCTTCCAAACCAACCGATCGCGGACAGCAATATAAAGACGGGAAATTTACCCAGCCTTTCTCTCTGGTGAACCAGCCAGATGCCGTTGGCGCGCCGATTAACGCCGGTGATTTTGCCGAGCAAATTAACCATATCCGTAATTCGTCACCGCGTCTGTATGGCAACCAGAGTAATGTTTATAACGCGGTACAAGAGTGGCTGCGCGCAGGCGGTGATACCCGCAATATGCGTCAGTTCGGCATTGATGCCTGGCAGATGGAAGGTGCCGACAACTATGGTAACGTGCAGTTTACCGGTTATTACACACCAGTAATTCAGGCGCGCCATACCCGCCAGGGCGAGTTTCAGTATCCTATTTACCGTATGCCGCCAAAACGTGGTCGTCTGCCGTCTCGTGCGGAGATCTACGCGGGTGCATTGAGCGATAAGTACATCCTCGCTTACAGCAACTCTCTGATGGATAACTTCATTATGGATGTGCAGGGTAGTGGGTATATCGACTTTGGTGATGGCAGTCCGCTTAACTTTTTCAGCTATGCAGGGAAAAACGGTCATGCCTATCGCAGCATTGGTAAGGTGCTGATCGACCGTGGCGAAGTGAAAAAAGAAGATATGTCGATGCAGGCGATTCGTCACTGGGGCGAAACACACAGTGAAGCCGAGGTTCGCGAGCTGCTGGAACAGAACCCGTCTTTCGTCTTCTTTAAACCGCAATCTTTTGCACCGGTGAAAGGGGCAAGTGCGGTGCCGCTGGTTGGCCGTGCTTCTGTTGCCTCTGATCGTTCCATTATTCCGCCAGGTACAACCTTGCTGGCAGAAGTGCCGCTGCTGGATAATAACGGCAAATTTAATGGTCAGTACGAATTGCGTCTGATGGTGGCGCTGGATGTCGGTGGCGCAATCAAAGGCCAACACTTCGATATCTATCAAGGGATCGGGCCGGAAGCCGGGCACCGCGCAGGTTGGTACAACCACTATGGACGTGTCTGGGTGCTGAAAACCGCCCCGGGCGCAGGTAACGTCTTTAGCGGCTGATGTGATATTCTGTATGCCGTTTTTACGGATATGACAGGGTGAGGGATAACCTCACATCCTGATTATTGACTAAGTGCGCGTTGTTCATGCCGGATGCGGCGTGAACGCCTTATCCGGCCTACAAATCATGCAAATCCAAAATATTGCAGGAGTTATGTAGGCCTGATAAGCGTAGCGCATCAGGCATTTATGCGTTTAGGGTGAGGGATAACCTCGCCCTTTTTAATTCTGAGGTGCTATGTCTGTGGTAATTAGTGATGCATGGCGTCAGCGTTTTGGTGGCACAGCGCGTCTGTATGGTGAAAAAGCGTTGCAACTGTTTGCTGACGCGCATATTTGTGTGGTCGGTATTGGCGGTGTCGGTTCCTGGGCGGCGGAAGCGCTGGCGCGCACGGGGATTGGCGCAATCACGCTTATCGATATGGATGATGTGTGCGTCACCAATACCAATCGGCAAATTCATGCCCTGCGCGATAACGTTGGGCTGGCAAAAGCGGAAGTCATGGCGGAACGTATTCGCCAGATTAACCCGGAGTGCCGTGTAACGGTGGTGGATGATTTCGTGACGCCGGATAACGTAGCGCAGTATATGAGCGTGGGTTATTCGTACGTGATTGATGCCATTGATAGTGTACGGCCCAAAGCGGCGCTGATTGCTTATTGTCGGCGCAATAAAATCCCGCTGGTCACGACCGGTGGCGCGGGTGGGCAGATTGACCCGACGCAGATTCAGGTTACCGATCTGGCGAAAACGATTCAGGATCCGCTGGCGGCGAAGTTGCGCGAGCGCCTGAAAAGCGATTTTGGCGTAGTGAAAAACAGTAAAGGTAAGCTCGGCGTGGATTGCGTGTTTTCTACTGAAGCGCTGGTGTACCCGCAGTCAGACGGTACGGTGTGTGCGATGAAAGCCACGGCAGAAGGGCCAAAGCGGATGGATTGTGCATCTGGATTTGGCGCGGCAACGATGGTGACCGCCACCTTTGGGTTTGTTGCGGTTTCTCATGCGCTGAAGAAGATGATGGCGAAAGCGGCGCGTCAGGGTTAAACAATCAGGTCGGATGAGACGCGAACGTCTTATCCGACCCGGTTCTGTGCTTAAACCTGCTTCGTCGCAGCGATAATCGCCTCGCTTAACGCATTTAACCCCTGGCTACGTGAGGCGCTAATCTGCGCACGCAATCCCAGCTCATCAAACAATGCCAGCGGCGACTGTGCCTGCAATTCGGCGGCGGTTTTCCCCTCAACGGCAGTCAACAGCACCGCCAGCAGGCCGCGCACTATACGTCCTTCGCTGTCGCCAAAGAAGTGCATTTTACCGTTTTCAGCCACGGTATATCCCAGCCAGACGCGGTTTTCGCATCCGGCAATCTCTTTAGCCTGCGCTTTTAACTCGTCTGGCAAAGCCGGAAGCTGTTTCCCCAGCATGATCAACTGGCGATATTTATCTTCCCATTGCGTCAACGGTGCGAAGGTATTGCGTAACGTTTCTGCGGTTACGGTTGTGCCGAACGGATGTCCGGCGAATTGCGGGTTCGTCATTAATCCACCAATAATTCCAGCGCGCGGTCAACGGCATTCACCAGCGCATCCACATCACTCTTTGTATTATATGGCGCAAAAGAGGCGCGCAGTGTGCCGGTTACGCCTAATTCTGCCAGTAGCGGCTGAGCGCAATGCTGCCCGGCGCGCAGGGCAATACCGTACTCCGCCAGCAGCGTCACCATATCGCTGTGATGAACGCCAGCAAAATCAAAGGCCAGCAGGCTGGAATCCTGGCAGCGGAATGAACGAAAGCCTGGACGTTTTGCCAGCGCATCTTCCGCCAGCGTCGCCAGGCTGCGACTCCAACTTTCTGCCTGGTTGATATCGTAATCTGCCAGCCATTCCAGCGCCGCGCTTAATCCTATGACACCAGCCACATTTGGCGTTCCTGCTTCCAGTTTCCACGGCGCAGATTGAGTCGTGAAGCCGTCAAAACTCACTTCGTGAATCATTTTGCCGCCACCCAGCCAGGGCGACATCGCTTCCAGCAGTTCTGATTTGCCATACAGCACGCCGATACCCGTCGGGCCATACAGTTTGTGACCAGAGAAAGCATATAAATCGATATCCAGTTGCTGAACATCTGCGGGGAAATGCACCGCCCCCTGAGCACCATCAACCATCACCACCATCCCGGCTGAATGAGCAAAGGTAATCGCTCGCGCCAGATCCGGGCAACCGCCAGTAACGTTCGACATCTGACCCAACGCCAGAATCCGACTACGGGGAGTAATCAGTTCTGGCAACAAATCGACATCCGGCAGTCGCTGCGCATTAAGCGGCAATTTCACCACTTTGGCTCCAGTTTGTTGGGCGACCATCAGCCAGGGGACGAGGTTAGCGTGGTGTTCTGCCACGCTGACAATAATCTCATCGCCCGGTTGCAGACGCGGACGCGCATAGCATTGTGCCACCATGTTGATGGATTCAGTGGTGCCGCGCGTCCAGACGATAGTTTTATCATCCGGTGCATTCAGTAATTGCGCCACTTTCTCTCGTGCAGCTTCATAACGCGTGGTCAGGCGTTGGGCTTCGGCAAACTGGCTGCGATGGACGTTTCCGGCGCTCAGACTGTAAAACTGTTGGGTGGCTTCAACCACGGCTTCAGGTTTAAGCGCGGTCGCGGCGCTGTCGAGATAGACGCCCGCATCCTGTAGTGCGGGAAACTGGGCGCGAAACTGCGCTGGATTAAAAACGTTCATGGTACTCCTCGGCTTGATGCACCGATCGTGACGCAAAATTCACTTTGATACAAGGAGAGTGCTAACCATCAGAATTATCTGGATATCCTGGCGAAGCCGCGTAAGTAACATATGCTGAATAGTGTTAGGCGTTAATTTTAGCCTGTTAATCAATACTATTAAGATTTATTAATCGCTTTAAGGAGAAGATGATGAAAAAGACTGCCGCAATTATTTCTGCCTGTATGCTGACTTTTGCCCTGAGCGCCTGTTCCGGTTCGAACTATGTGATGCACACCAATGACGGACGTACCATCGTCTCTGACGGCAAACCACAGACTGATAACGATACCGGTATGATTTCGTATAAAGACGCTAATGGCAACAAACAGCAGATCAACCGTACTGACGTGAAAGAGATGGTCGAACTGGATCAGTAATTCGCGATCGCAAGGTAAAAAAAAGCACCGCAATTAGGCGGTGCTACATTAATCACTATGGACAGACAGGGTAAATGTACAGGAAGTGAAAAAAGGTAGCTTTGCTACCATGGTCTGAATCGCAGACCAATTGCAAACACAACAACACAACATCACAACCGTAAGCCAAAAGTTCACCAGAACACGCATTCCGATAAAACTTTTCGTTCCGGCTCAGGAAGTGCCGCCACTATAGGTATTTGCTGGTAGAAGCTCAACGGACAATTTATAATGGCTCAGATTAAAAAAACTAATAGGTTACATAGTGTGATCTAATTGTTAAATTCATTTAACATCAAAGTTTAAAAGCCATGTCTAAACGATTACCACCGCTAAATGCCTTACGAGTTTTTGATGCCGCAGCACGCCATTTAAGTTTCACTCGCGCAGCAGAAGAGCTTTTTGTGACCCAGGCCGCAGTAAGTCATCAAATCAAGTCTCTTGAGGATTTTTTGGGGCTAAAACTGTTCCGCCGCCGTAATCGTTCACTCCTGCTGACCGAGGAAGGGCAAAGCTATTTCCTCGATATCAAAGAGATATTTTCGCAATTAACCGAAGCGACGCGTAAACTCCAGGCCCGTAGCGCCAAGGGGGCGTTGACGGTCAGTTTACTCCCCAGTTTCGCCATTCATTGGTTGGTTCCGCGACTTTCCAGCTTTAATTCAGCTTATCCGGGAATTGACGTTCGAATCCAGGCGGTTGATCGTCAGGAAGATAAGCTGGCGGATGATGTTGATGTGGCGATATTTTATGGTCGGGGCAACTGGCCGGGGCTACGGGTGGAAAAACTGTACGCCGAATATTTATTGCCGGTGTGTTCGCCGCTACTGCTGACAGGCGAAAAACCCTTGAAGACCCCGGAAGATCTGGCTAAACATACGTTATTACATGATGCGTCACGCCGTGACTGGCAGACATATACCCGACAGTTGGGGTTAAATCATATCAACGTTCAGCAAGGGCCAATTTTTAGTCATAGCGCCATGGTGCTGCAAGCGGCTATTCACGGGCAGGGAGTGGCGCTGGCAAATAACGTGATGGCGCAATCTGAAATCGAGGCCGGACGTCTTGTTTGCCCGTTTAATGATGTTCTGGTCAGTAAAAACGCTTTTTATCTGGTTTGTCATGACAGCCAGGCAGAACTGGGTAAAATAGCCGCCTTTCGCCAATGGATCCTGGCGAAAGCCGCTGCTGAACAAGAAAAATTCCGCTTTCGTTATGAACAATAATTTACGTAGGGTACGACCATGACCAGCCGTTTTATGCTGATTTTCGCCGCCATTAGCGGCTTCATTTTTGTGGCTCTGGGCGCTTTTGGCGCGCATGTGTTAAGTAAAACCATGGGGGCCGTTGAGATGGGCTGGATCCAGACCGGCCTCGAATACCAGGCGTTTCATACTCTGGCGATCTTAGGTCTGGCGGTGGCAATGCAGCGTCGCATCAGTATCTGGTTTTACTGGAGTAGCGTTTTCCTCGCGTTAGGCACGGTGCTGTTCAGCGGCAGCCTTTATTGCCTGGCACTGTCCCATCTGCGTTTGTGGGCGTTTGTCACTCCGGTTGGCGGCGTGAGCTTCCTTGCGGGCTGGGCGTTAATGTTAGTTGGTGCTATCCGTTTAAAGCGCAAGGGCGTAAGTCATGAATAAGGTTGTATTGCTGTGCCGTCCGGGCTTTGAAAAAGAGTGCGCCGCAGAAATTACCGATAAAGCCGGCCAGCGGGAAATTTTCGGTTTTGCCCGCGTGAAAGAGAATGCGGGTTATGTCATTTATGAATGTTATCAACCTGATGATGGCGATAAGTTAATCCGTGAGCTGCCGTTCAGTTCATTAATTTTTGCCCGCCAGTGGTTTGTGGTGGGGGAACTCCTGCAGCATTTGCCGCCAGAAGATCGTATTACCCCCATTGTCGGCATGTTACAGGGCGTAGTAGAGAAGGGCGGTGAACTGCGTGTTGAAGTTGCCGATACCAACGAAAGCAAAGAGTTGCTGAAATTCTGCCGTAAATTCACCGTGCCGCTACGCGCTGCCTTGCGCGATGCCGGGGTGCTGGCGAACTATGAAACGCCGAAGCGTCCGGTAGTGCATGTATTCTTCATTGCACCAGGCTGCTGCTATACCGGTTACTCATACAGCAACAATAATTCGCCGTTCTATATGGGCATTCCGCGCCTGAAATTTCCGGCAGATGCGCCGAGTCGTTCTACGCTCAAACTGGAAGAGGCATTTCATGTGTTTATTCCTGCGGATGAGTGGGATGAACGCCTGGCGAACGGGATGTGGGCGGTGGATTTGGGCGCTTGCCCAGGCGGCTGGACCTACCAACTGGTGAAGCGCAACATGTGGGTTTATTCCGTCGACAACGGCCCGATGGCGCAAAGTCTGATGGATACCGGGCAGGTGACGTGGCTGCGGGAAGACGGGTTTAAATTCCGTCCGACACGCAGCAATATCTCCTGGATGGTATGCGATATGGTTGAAAAACCGGCGAAAGTTGCGGCATTGATGGCGCAGTGGCTGGTTAATGGCTGGTGCCGTGAAACCATTTTCAACCTCAAACTGCCGATGAAAAAACGCTACGAAGAAGTGTCACACAATTTGGCGTATATTCAGGCACAGCTTGATGAACATGGCATAAATGCTCAGATTCAGGCACGGCAGTTGTATCACGATCGCGAAGAAGTGACGGTGCACGTCCGCCGCATCTGGGCTGCGGTGGGTGGTCGTCGCGACGAGCGATAACAGGCAAGGCCGGGGCGTCGTTTCCGGCCTGCTACCCTTTCCGTCAGGCTGTTACCAAAGAAGTTGCAACCTGGCGCTCATCAGAAATAATGTGCGTTACCTCATCCAGATGCCCGATGCGGGCTTCCCCTGAACGATTAAATTTACTTTTATCAATCAATAACAACGATTGCGCGGCACGTTTTAATAGCATCGATTTGTAATCAGCGTTGATGGCATTGGAGTCCCACAGTGCGCCGCTGCTATCGATCCCTTCACAAGAAAAAATAAACAGATCGATTTCCAGCGATTTAAGTTGGGAAATCAGCGAGGGATTGACGTAACAGCCATATTTGCGCTCAAGTGTGCCGCCGGAACTGATCAGTTGAATGCGTTCGCGTTTACCGAGTTCATGGCAAATCGGATGGCTATTGGTGAAGACCTGAATGTTGATGTCAGGCAACTGGCGTGCCAGATACCAGCAAGTTGAACTGGCGTCTAAGGCTATCACCATCCCTTCTTCAATCCACGCGAGCGCCTCGCGCGCGATATCTGCTTTATGCGCATAATGGCTTTTCAGCCTGATGTGAAAGGGATCGCCACTGTCTTGATTTTGACGGTGGATATATTTAGCGCGTCCATGATTGCGCAGAATTTTACCCTGCGTCTGTAATTCATTGAGATCGCGACGAATGGTTTCTTTACTGACCTTTAGCTGTTCAGAGAGAGCTTCCGTGGTCAGGCTGGTATGGTTCAGCAGCAGGTCGACTATCGCTTGCTGGCGTGCCGCTTTCATATTTTTCACCCCATCATTCGATAACCGCCCGCGTCATGCGGGCGTACCGGTATGAGATTACGGTGTTACCCCTTTTTTTAAAAGAATATTCCCGTACTTCGCTCGTTCGCCTGTGATAACGATCGCAAAGGCTTTTTGCGCCCGTTCATAAAACGCAAAACGATTGATGCGGATGATGTCAGGACACGGGGCTTGTAGTGAAAGCGCATTACGGTAACGTCGTTCTACTTCAGGATCGAGAGTGTCACCTTCTACCGCTGCCATCATCACCAGCGGCGGTGCATAACTGTCCAGTTCAAATAACGGGATAATCGCCTGGAGCAAGTCGCTCACCAACAGGCCATCAGCGCGGATCACCTGCGGTCCCATCGAATGGGCGGGAAAGTGAGCATCGGAAAAAATAATTTCATCTCCATGTCCCATCTCTGCCAGCACTTTCAATAGTTCGGGAGAAATTAACGGCGAAATTGTTTTCAGCATTTCACACTTCCTCTATAAATTCAGGTTCAGTTTGCGGGTAGAAATAACGGTACTGATAATGAATCTGCGCGCGGGCTTCTTCCGGGCTGTTAAATTCCCCTATGCCATACCAACCGAACAGCGCAGCTCCTGCGACGGTCGTTTCGGCGTCGTCGAGAACTTTTACCGGAATATCAAGCATATTGGCTTTAATCTGATTCCACAATGTGTTGCGACTTCCTCCGCCGACTAACAATAATTCAGAGGCTTTAAAGTGCCCGATTTTTTCCAGCATCTGTAGATTGCGCTGTAATTGCGCGGTTAACCCTTCCAGCGCCGCGCGATAGAAATGCCCCCGCGTGGTATTAAGCGTCACTCCTTGCCAGCCAGCGTTCTGACACGACAATAAATCACACTGCATTTTTACGCCATCCGCGCCAGGCGCGATCAGACGAGCCTCTTCAATCAACATTTGCCAGGGTGTTTCAGCCGTCCAGAACAGTTTTCTCACCCATTCCAGCACGCCGGATGCCAGCCATTGCATACCTGGGTTATACAACCCTGCCTGGCTATCCAGTTCGCAGGTGGAACCGGCGTACTGACTTAACAGCGAAGTATCAACCTGGGCGCTACGGACCATTAAAATTTCCCATGTACCGGAAGAGAGCACGGGTTCATTTTGGTCGGCACCAGCGCCAAAAAGGGCGAACTGGGTATCGTGACCTGCGGAAATCACCGGTATGCCAACGGGTAAGCCGAGCATTGCTGCGGCGCTGTTCTGTAGCGTACCAATCTGTTCACCCGCTTCCACCAGACGAGGGAAGAGTCGGCGTGGAATACCGGTGGCTTGTAAAATTTGCGGACTGAAATCGCGTTGCTGGATATCCAGCATCTGGCTGGTTCCGGCCATCGTGATATCAGTAGTGAATTCGCCGGTTAAACGGTGGTTAATCAGCGACGAAATAAAGAGCCAGGCGTGCGCGCGTTCCAGCAGTTGTGGATGATTTTCTTTCAACCACACCAACTTATATAACGTATTGAAACTAAAGGCTCCGACGCCAGAAATAGCCTGCAACCGCTGTGCGGAGATCAACTGTTCAATATTGTCCATAACCGCTGCTGTTCGCGGACATTTCCAGCTAATGATCGGATAGAGCAGATTGCCTTGCTTATCTACCAGAGCGCCATCCACACCAAAGGTGGTGACGGCGATACCGCGGATGTGGCATTCAGTTAGTTCACTATTGATTTGCCGACAGCAATCAGCAAAGCGTTGCAAAATGGCGTCTAAAGACCACTGGTGCCAGGTGTTGTTTTCCATCGCGATATCGCTGGCATTAGGCGTTGAGGCGCGGGCAACAATTTTTCCCTGCCGATTAACCGCGATGGCCCTGACATTGGTCGCGCCACAGTCGAGTACCAGGATAACTTCTTGTTTCATAATCGCTCCTGCAATATAGCCGGATAACATTGCTTATCCGGCTAACCACTCTTGCTTGTTCAGGCCCGGTAGCCGGAGCGACCGGGCATCACATCAGGGAGTAATGTATTAACGCTTGTACAACGGGCCGTAGTTCTGGCAAGCGCGGTAATCCTGGCCTTCAATATCCATGCCGTGCGCAGCCCAGGCAGAAGGACGATACACTTTGGTCTCTTCAACGTTGTGCATACATACCGGGATACGCAGCATGGAGGCGAGAGTGATAAAGTCAGCGCCAACGTGGCCGATGGTCAGAACCCCATGGTTAGCGCCCCAGTTCGCCATTACCGAGTACACATCCGTAAACGGCCCTTTACCGGTGAGGCGCGGTGCAAACCAGGTGGTTGGCCAGGTTGAGTTGGTGCGTTTGTTGAGGATGTCATGCACATCCTTCGGCAATTCCACGCTCCAGCCTTCCGCGATTTGCAGTACCGGTCCCAGGCCTTTGATGATGTTGACACGAGTCATGGTGAACGGGACGCCGCCTTCGGTAAGGAAGCGGGAAGAGTAACCGCCGCCACGGAAGTATTCGTGGATCGCCGGGCACCATTCGGTAGCGGCGAGGCAAGCGTCAGCCTCTTGCTGAGAGATTTCCCAGTGTGGCTTCATCGTCGGGTTACCTTCGCTGTCGCGTTGTTTACAGGAACCGTCCAGCGCAGCAGAACCTGAGTTGATCAAATGGATGATGCCGTGTTCTGCCAGTCCATCGAGTTTATGCCCCGTTACACGCTCAATTGCTTCTGGTGACCAGTAGGTACGCACATCGGCAAATACCTGAGCGGTGCCGGTGAGCTGGTGACCCATTAGCATTGCCACGCCGTTAAGACTGTCGTTTTCGGTCGCCACGACAAAGGGTTCGCGCACGCCATTCCAGTCAAATGAACTGTTGAGGATCGCTTCGGCGGTGTCACCATTGGGATATTGATCGGTCCAGTGACGTTGCCCCTGGAAGCCCGCAGCGATGGCGTTGTAGCCAAGTGATTCTTCCACGCGACCAATATCGGCCAGTTTGCTGTTGCCTTGCATCATGTCGCGGATACACATCGCCATCAGTAAACTTTCGCGCAGAACTGCGCGGCTTTGCTCGGCATTACGTTGATACTGTTTGTTATTTTCATCTTCGCCATAGCGGAAGTTTTTATCAGCCCAGGCCAGCGCCATTTCCAGTTCGGCTTCGTCGTAAATCTGCTGATCGATACGGCGACGCAGTTCGGTCATATCCACCGCCTGGACTTTCATTCCCAGCCAGGATTCAAAGAAGTTGTGATCAACAATAGAACCGGCGATACCCATCGAAACGCCGCCCAGCGACAGATAGCTTTTACCTTTCATGCTGGCGACGGCCAAACCGGCGCGGGCAAAGCGCAGCAGTTTTTCTTCAACATCGGCAGGAATCGATGTGTCATCGGCATCCTGAACGTCATGACCGTAAATGGAGAATGCCGGGATGCCTTTCTGGCTGTGAGCTGCCAGAGCCGCTGCCAGGTAAACAGCGCCGGGACGTTCAGTGCCGTTAAAGCCCCAAATGGCTTTCGGGCGGGTTGGATCCATGTCGATGGTTTCACTGCCATAGCACCAGCAAGGCGTTACCGTAATGGTGAGGCCTACATTCTGACTGCTGAATTTTTCTTCGCAAGCAGCGGCTTCAGCCATACCCGCGATACAGGTATCGGAAATGACACACTCGACGGCAGCTCCGCAGGCATGGCGCAGTTTCTCGGTCAGCAGTGCGGCCGTAGCTTTCGCCATATTCATTGTTTGTTCTTCAAGCGACTCACGAACACCCATGCGACGACCGTCAATAACCGGGCGGATACCAATTTTCGGTAAGCTGATTTTTTTCATTACAGATTCCTCACTTTATTCGGAAAATATGTTCAGTTAGTTGCCGTTTGAGAACGGAAACGGGCAAAGATAAAGATGACCGCGAAGCAGAGTGCGGGGATCAGTTCAGCAGTGGGGATGTTGCCCGCCGCGTCACTGACAAAACCCATGACCGGAGTGACAATACCGCCGCCAATGATGGTCATAACGATGAAGGACGAACCGTATTTGGTGTCCTGGCCGAGATTCTTAATGCCCAGCGAGAAGATTGTTGGGTACTGAATCGACATAAAGGCGCTGCATAAAGTCAGGGCTATTAAGCCCACATGACCGCCAGCGAAGGCTGAGATCAGGCACAGTGCCATAGCGATTAATGCGTAGGCGGCCAGGACTTTGTGTGGTGCGAAGCGACTGATGAGCCAGGTACCGGTGAAACGACCAATAAAGAAGCACACCATGGTTCCGGTTAAATAGTTAGCGGCAAAGCCTGCAGTCATACCTGGAATTTCTTCTACAGCGTAGCGAATCAAATAGCTCCAGCAGGCCGTTTGTGCGCCGACATAGCAGAATTGCGCTAATACCGCCCAGCGCCAGTGACGAATACGCGCCAGACGAGAAAGCGATGCGGAGAACGATCCTTGTTTGGCGTCACTGTGATTATCACTCTGCAATGCCGGGAATTTCGTCAGCATGATCAGCAGGGCGACCAGTAACACGATAGCCACGATGATCATATAAGGTGTCTGTACCGATAATACCAGGCTGTGTTTATACGCACTCAATTGCTCTGGAGACATTTTATCGAGAACGTCTTGCGATTGATGTGGCACGTTAGACAAAATAAGACTTTGCCCAAAGACAACCGCGATAATTGCGCCAAACGAGTTAAATGTTTGCGCAAGATTTAAGCGGAAGTGACCACTGCTTTCCGGCCCTAATACCGTAACAAAAGGGTTTGCGGCAGTTTCCAGACAACCTAATCCGGCTGCAATAATAAATAGGCCAACTAAAAATAAGGTGTAGTTCATTATTTCTGCAGCGGGCCAGAATAATGCAGCGCCCAAGGCATATAAAAATAATCCGGTAATAATCCCTGCTTTATAACTGAGTTTTTTCATCAATATCCCAGCAGGGATTGGGATAATGAAATAACCAAAGTAAAAGGCCGATTGGATCAGGCCAGCCTGGAAATTTGTCAGCGTAAAAGCCTGCTGGAATTGAGGTAATAAAATGTCGTTAAGGTTATTGGCTACCGCCCAAAGAAAAAACAGTGAGCACAGCAGCGCGAATGGAATAATGTAACTTCTGCTTTGCCCTGCATCTTTATCTACCGCACGGTAACTCTGCGTTTGTATTGATGTGTTTCCCATAGCATCCTCTTAGGTTCAGAAGCTTAAGCACGTAATCGGTTATGTTTTCAAAAGTGCAAAACCAGCGAGTTCGGGCTTCATATCAGTGAATATTTGCCTGTCTGAAATGAACTCATGGATTCATTTTCAAATAAAAAACGCTCTGTAATATGACGGCGGTCACACTTATTAGCTGGAAGGTGACTTTATGTGACTACCATCACTTTAATAATCGAAATTTCATGCCCGTTTCAGAAAATAAATCATAAAAAACACAAACCAGATGACCGTATTAATTGTTTATGCCGAAAACGGGCATTCCTGGCTTGAGTGAATAGAAAAATGACCGTTTTGATAAATATTTTTAAGAGCGGTCATTTTTAATGGGGTTATAAAAAGAGAACTTGCAGTTATTTACTGTGATTAGTTGAACCAGGTCACAAAATATAAGCTTGTGAATTTCTTTCTGGTTAATCAGGAAGAAGATGGTGGGTAATTAAACGGCTAATTCAATAGTGTGAAAGGAACAACATTATTGCCCTGTTTTGAATCAGAGAGAGGTAGCTAATGGAACGAAATAAACTTGCTCGTCAGATTATTGACACTTGCCTGGAAATGACCCGCCTGGGACTGAACCAGGGGACAGCGGGGAACGTCAGTGTACGTTATCAGGATGGGATGCTGATTACGCCTACAGGCATTCCATATGAAAAACTGACGGAGTCGCATATTGTCTTTATTGATGGCAACGGTAAACATGAGGAAGGAAAGCTCCCCTCAAGCGAATGGCGTTTCCATATGGCGGCCTATCAAAGCAGACCGGATGCCAACGCGGTTGTTCACAATCATGCCGTTCATTGCACAGCAGTTTCCATTCTTAACCGACCGATCCCCGCTATTCACTACATGATTGCGGCGGCTGGCGGTAATTCTATTCCTTGCGCGCCTTATGCGACCTTTGGAACACGCGAACTTTCTGAACATGTTGCGCTGGCTCTCAAAAATCGTAAGGCAACTTTGTTACAACATCATGGGCTTATCGCTTGTGAGGTGAATCTGGAAAAAGCGTTATGGCTGGCGCATGAAGTTGAAGTGCTGGCGCAACTTTACCTGACGACCCTGGCGATTACGGACCCGGTGCCAGTGCTGAGCGATGAAGAGATTGCCGTAGTGCTGGAGAAATTCAAAACCTATGGGTTACGGATTGAAGAGTAATTTCGTAAAGCAACAAGGAGAAGGATGATGGCTAACAGAATGATTCTGAACGAAACGGCATGGTTTGGTCGGGGTGCTGTTGGGGCTTTAACCGATGAGGTGAAACGCCGTGGTTATCAGAAGGCGCTGATCGTCACCGATAAAACGCTGGTGCAATGCGGCGTGGTGGCGAAAGTGACCGATAAGATGGATGCTGCAGGGCTGGCATGGGCGATTTACGACGGCGTAGTGCCCAACCCAACAATTACTGTCGTCAAAGAAGGGCTCGGTGTATTCCAGAATAGCGGCGCGGATTACCTGATCGCTATTGGTGGTGGTTCTCCACAGGATACTTGTAAAGCGATTGGCATTATCAGCAACAACCCGGAGTTTGCCGATGTGCGTAGCCTGGAAGGGCTTTCCCCGACCAATAAACCCAGTGTACCGATTCTGGCAATTCCTACCACAGCAGGTACTGCGGCAGAAGTGACCATTAACTACGTGATCACTGACGAAGAGAAACGGCGCAAGTTTGTTTGCGTTGATCCGCATGATATCCCGCAGGTGGCGTTTATTGACGCTGACATGATGGATGGTATGCCTCCAGCGCTGAAAGCTGCGACGGGTGTCGATGCGCTCACTCATGCTATTGAGGGGTATATTACCCGTGGCGCGTGGGCGCTAACCGATGCACTGCACATTAAAGCGATTGAAATCATTGCTGGGGCGCTGCGAGGATCGGTTGCTGGTGATAAGGATGCCGGAGAAGAAATGGCGCTCGGGCAGTATGTTGCGGGTATGGGCTTCTCGAATGTTGGGTTAGGGTTGGTGCATGGTATGGCGCATCCACTGGGCGCGTTTTATAACACTCCACACGGTGTTGCAAACGCCATCCTGCTACCGCATGTCATGCGCTATAACGCTGACTTTACCGGTGAGAAGTACCGCGATATCGCGCGCGTTATGGGCGTGAAAGTGGAAGGTATGAGCCTGGAAGAGGCGCGTAATGCCGCTGTTGAAGCGGTGTTTGCTCTCAACCGTGATGTCGGTATTCCGCCACATTTGCGTGATGTTGGGGTACGCAAGGAAGACATTCCGGCACTGGCGCAGGCGGCACTGAATGATGTTTGTACCGGTGGCAACCCGCGTGAAGCAACGCTTGAGGATATTGTAGAGCTTTACCATACCGCCTGGTAAATGCGCTGATGTGATAATGCCGGATACGACGTTTGCGGCGTATCCGGCTCGCCGTTACCGTACCAACCGCAATTGCTGTAAATTGCCGTCGATATGCAAATCGGTTTGTAAGCGGGCAATATCGCGGCACAGAAACGCCATCTCTTTATGGGTTTCTAATTTTTTGCGCCACTTTTCGGCAACCGCATCCAGATTCTCATATATCCCTTCCAGACTCTGAAACTCGACCAGCAGCTGCGTGGCGCTTTTTGGTCCGATTCCCGCAACACCCGGTACCTTTGAACTGCTGATCCCCGCAAGTCCCCAGTAATCGGGCAACTGCTGCGGTTGAACGCCAAATTCTTTATCGATAAATGGCGCATCCAGCCAACGTTTCTGGAAGTAATCACGAATACGTAATGTCGGTGAAAGTAACTGACAGTAGCCTTTATCTGTCGAAACAATCGTTGCCTGATGCCCGGCCTGTGTCACTTTGACCGCCAGCGTGGCGGCTAAGTCATCGGCTTCGTTGCCGCTGGTTGACCAGCACGGGACGCCGCGTTGCTCAAAGGCGGCGCGTAATGCAGGCATCTCGTCGTGCAACTCTTCCGGCATTGGCGGTCGACCCGCTTTGTAATCTGGTAAACGCTGATGACGCCAGCCGCTACTGCGGTTTTCATCATCAAAAACGGCGACCGCGTGGGTTGGCTGGCTGTGCATAATGAGCTGATCGAGCGCATGCTGGCAGGTTTCGACACAGGGCGATCCCTGAACGGCATGAATGCGACGAATAAGATTCAGTGCATCGACAATAAGCAAATGAACAGCCACGATAACCCCCTTAAAGATCAGGCGATAAGGGTAACATTCGATGCCGGAACAGGCTACGGCTGGATGAGAAATCGGGAAGAGGCCTCGCAAAACGAGGCCTCTGGAGAGCGATTAATCGCAGGCAACGATCTTCATTGCCAGGCCGCCGCGAGAGGTTTCGCGGTACTTGGCGTTCATATCTTTACCTGTTTCGTACATGGTTTCGATAACTTTATCGAGGCAGACGCGCGGCTCGCTGGTACGGCGTAGCGCCATACGTGCGGCGTTCACCGCTTTTACTGCCGCAATGGCGTTACGCTCGATGCATGGCACCTGGACCTGTCCGGCGACCGGGTCACACGTCAGACCGAGGTTGTGCTCCATGGCGATTTCCGCCGCGATGCACACCTGCGCCGGGCTTGCACCTAACAGCTCTGCCAGACCAGCCGCCGCCATTGAGCACGCCACACCAACTTCACCCTGGCAGCCGACTTCAGCACCAGAAATTGACGCGTTCATCTTATAAAGAGAACCAATGGCACTGGCTACCAGCAGGTAACGAGCCAGTGAGTTAGCGTTCACTTCGCGGATAAACTTGTCGTAGTACGCCAGCACTGCCGGGATAATCCCGCACGCACCGTTAGTCGGCGCAGTCACCACGCGTCCGCCAGCAGCGTTCTCTTCGTTCACTGCCAGTGCAAACATGTTGATCCAGTCAACAACCGCCATCGGGTCAGTGGTGGTTTTATCCTGGCTGACCAGCATCCGGCGTAGTGCCGCAGCACGGCGTGGAACGCGCAGTTTGCCAGGCAACACGCCTTCGGTGGAAATACCGCGCTCAATACCGCCACGCATGACTTCCCATACGTTCGCCAGGTGCTGTTCCAGCTCTTCTTTGCTGTGCAGCGCCAGCTCATTTTTCATCATCAGGCCAGAGAGTGACAGCCCGGTTTCCTGACAATGTTTTTGCAGATCGGCTGCTGAACTGTACGGATAAGGAACTTCAACCGGTGCGCTATTCTGCTGGCCAAAATGCTCTTCATCAACGATAAAGCCACCGCCAATAGAGTAGTAAGTCTGGCTGTAAACGACTTTATCGCCCGCCAGCGCGGTAATGCGCATACCGTTTTCATGCAGAGAAAGGTTGTCTGCATGGAAGTTCATGCACTGATCAACCGGGAACTCCACTTCATGCTGACCGTTTGCCAGCATCAGGCGACCATGAGTATTCACATCCTGAATAAAACCAGGGATGGAATCGATATCCACGGTATCCGGCAGGTTACCCGCCAGGCCCATAATAATGGCGATATCAGTGTGGTGGCCTTTACCGGTCAGAGAGAGCGAGCCGTACACGTCAACCACCACGCGGGTCACGTCTTTAAGCAGATTATGGGCAATCAGATCGTCGGTAAATTGTTTACCCGCTTTCATTGGTCCAACGGTATGAGAACTGGAAGGGCCAATGCCGATTTTGAAAATATCGAATACGCTAATCATAGGAAATACATCGCGTTAAAACGGAGGAAGCGCCGCCCGAAAGCGGCGCGAAAGGACTTAGCTGAACAGAGAGTAGAAGATTGCGGAGATTGCAATCAGACCCATCACGACAACGAATACGTTGCTGATGTGACCGCTGTACTTACGCATTGCCGGTACTTTCTGAATTGCGTACATCGGCATCAGGAACAGGATCATCGCGATGATTGGGCCGCCCAGGGTTTCAATCATACCCAGGATGCTCGGGTTCAGGGTGGCAACAATCCAGGTCGTTACCAGCATGAACAGCGCAGTGATACGGTTCAGCTTGTTGATTTCGATAGACTTACCTTTACCACGCAGAGATTTAATCACCATACCGTTGAAGCCTTCACGTGCGCCCAGGTAGTGGCCGAGGAAGGATTTGGTGATAGCGATAATCGCGATAATCGGAGCCATCCACGCGATAACCGGTGCGTTAAAGTGGTTAGCCAGGTAAGACAGAATCGAGATGTTCTGCTCTTTAGCCGCAGCCAGGTCTGCCGGAGTCAGGCTCAGTACGCAGCTGAAGACGAAGAACATTACGGTCAGCACCATCATGATGTGTGCGAATGCAAGGATCTTCGAGCATTTCTGTTCTGCCATATCGCCGTACTCTTCACGCTTCGCAACGGCGAAAGAAGAGATGATCGGAGAGTGGTTGAACGAGAACACCATTACCGGAATTGCCAGCCACAGGGTCATCCACAGACCGTTCCCGGTTGCAGATGCAGTGTCCAGAGACAGCGTTTCCAGTGCTGCGCCGTTCCACTGCGGGATCAGGTACAGAGCCAGCAGCATCAGTACGCCAACAAACGGGAATACCAGAATACTCATCGCTTTAACGATCATCTGCTCACCGAAGCGAACGATGGTCATCATACCCACGATCAGGATCAGCGACAGAATCGCACGCGGCGGTGGTGTCATACCCAGCTGGTGAGACATGAAGCTTTCAACTGTATTGGTGATTGCTACGCTATAAACCAGCAGGATCGGGTAGATAGCGAAGAAATAGAGCAAGGTAATCAGTTTACCTGCGCCAATACCAAAGTGTTCTTCTACAACCTCGGTGATGTCTTCGCCCGGGTTTTTACCAGACAGTACGAAGCGAGTCAGGCCGCGGTGAGCAAAAAACGTCATCGGGAACGCAAGGATAGCCATGATGATCAGCGGGATCATACCGCCAACACCGGCGTTGATTGGCAGGAACAGCACGCCCGCGCCGATTGCCGTGCCGTAAAGGCCCAGCATCCACATGGTGTCTGTCTTGCGCCAGGCACTACGAGAGTCTTTCGACGCAATCGTGCTGGTTTGAGTCGTTTCCATCTATTTCTCCTGGAGGAATGCAAATAATTCAGCTTTTAGCCAGTTCAGCCCGGGAAGGTGCCTGACCGTAAAAATGAAATCTGTCTATCGGCGATGGCTTAATCATTTACCGCCGTAATAATTTGAGGGCGGAAAGATACACACAAGTTATGTATCTATCAGTGATCTTGATCCCAAATACAATAATCTACTTGGAAGATAGATTATCCCAACGCTTTACTCTGTAAATCAAAAGTAAAAGAGAATTTAAGGGCAATATTTGCCCATTAAACGACATCTGACTTCTTCCGGGGCGCGCAATATATGTAGGTTGAACTGAAAAAATCAATACTTTTAGTTAATCATGGCGATAATTTCTTTTTCATAGCGATAAAATACGGTTTATGAAAATAGGGAAACGTTTGCGTTGCAACATAAATTGTATGACATATTAACTGTGATGATATTTGTCGCGTGAGGGTGGTAAGAAACATTCATATAACAAATGAAATGAGTTGATGAGTAAGTGACCAAAAACGAGAAAACCCGGCAACAAACGTCACCGGGGGAGCGGAGATTACGTGCAGATTTCGTAGCAAGGGATGTAGGCTGAGCCTGGCAGCTTCATACGATGCTGGGCAACAAAACCCTGTAGCAGGTCGTCCATACGACGCATAATCTCTTTATCGCCGTTGATTTTGTAAGGACCAAACTCTTCAATGGCGCGAATACCGACTTCTTTTACGTTACCCGCCACAATACCGGAGAACGCGCGGCGCAGGTCGGCAGCCAGCACTTCAACAGGTTGATCCGGGTAAAGCTTCAGATTAGCCATATTCTCGTGAGACGGCTCAAACGGCATTTGCAAATCTGGCGCAATGCGCATTGACCAGTTAAAGCTGTAGGCATCGCCTGTATCACGGCGATTTTCTTTCACCAGCGGCATCGATTTTTTCATCTGACGAGCGACTTCAGCGGCGTCATCAATGATGATGCGGTAATGGCGGCGCGCGTTTTCACCCAGCGTATGCACGACAAACTCGTCCAGTACGCGGAAGTAGTCGGCGCTCTCTTTCGGGCCGGTGAGGATCAATGGTAAAACCTGATCTTTGTTGGCCGGGTTCATTAAAATTCCCAGCAAATACAGCAACTCTTCTGCCGTACCCACACCGCCAGGGAAGATAATGATGCCGTGAGCGATACGGACAAACGCTTCCAGACGTTTTTCGATATCCGGCATGATGATCAATTCGTTGACCAGCGGGTTAGGCGGTTCAGCGGCGATAATCGACGGCTCTGTCATACCAATAAAACGACTGTCTTTGTAACGCTGCTGCGCGTGTCCGACCGCAGCACCTTTCATCGGCGCTTCCATCGCTCCCGGACCACAGCCGGTGCAGATATTCAGCTCACGCAGGCCCAGCTGGTTTCCGACGCGACGGGCATACAAATACTCGTTTTCGTTAATTGAGTGACCGCCCCAGCAGACCACCATATTTGGCGCTTCACCCACATGCAGCGCGCGAGCGTTACGCAAGATGGAAAAGACCAGGTTAGTGATGTGGACGGAGTTGTCGAGATTCAGGTTGGGAAAACGAACGGTGTTATGGATTTGCCCGTAAACGAAGAGAATGTCACGCAGGACCGCGAACAAGTTGGCCTGCAAAGCGCGAATAATTCGCCCATCGACAAAAGCCTCTTCCGGGGGATTAATCAGTTCCAGCTTTACGCCGCGTTCACGGCGCAAGACGTTAATATCGAAATTTTCAAAACGAGACAGCAATTCTTTGCTGTTATCGGTCAAACTACCGGAGTTCAGTACGGCAAGTGAACAGTTGCGAAACAGTTGATAGAGGTCGCTGCTGGCGGTGCGTTTAAGCATATCCACTTCCAGCTGCGACAACATATCCATGGAGCCAAGCGGGCTAATATGTGTAATCAAGAAAAACTCCTTATGGGACGAATATCGTCATTCCCTTTGATTACAATAGCCCTGCCTGATGACCTTTCACAACCTTCTGCGTGAATCCAGCACGCAAAATTGAGAAAAAATTTATTGCCGAACCAGTCTTGTGGTCGATGGGACAAAATCGCTATTACTGCGCCACGGGTTAATGTCCAGACCGCCACGACGGGTATAACGTGCGTAAACGCTCAATTTTTCTGGCTGGCAGAAGCGTAACAGGTCATTAAAGATGCGTTCCACGCACTGTTCGTGGAACTCGTTGTGATGACGGAATGAGACCAGGTAACGCAGCAGTTTTTCTCTGTCAATTTGGCGTCCACGATACTGAATTTGGATCGAACCCCAATCTGGTTGATGGGTGATCAGGCAGTTTGATTTCAGCAGGTGGCTGACAAGCGTCTCTTCCACTACTTTTTCACCACAGGTGGCATTCTCCAGATAGTCAGTAGTGAATTCATAGTTATCGATAGTGATATCCTGGTCATCAATGCAAGTGCCATTAAAATGACCTATCGGCTGGCCTTCCAGTTCATCAAGACGATATAACGCCACGCTAATCTTACCCTGAGCGCAAGTGCTTAAGTCGCGCTCCAGCGTCTGGCGCACCTCATCCCAGTTATTAAAACGCGTCTGGTTAAAACTGTTGAGATAGAGCTTAAAACTCTTCGACTCAATCAGATTTACGCTGGTGTAATCAAGTTCAACATGACCGACAGCGACCTGCGGCAAACCTTTCGCATTCAGCCAGGAAAGTTCATACAGCGTCCAGATATCCGTACCGTGAAAAGGCAGGTTATCCGCTTTCAGACCCAGCGGGTCGCGATTCAGGCTGCGTGGAACGCCTTGCAGTAGGCTGGCGTCATAGGTATCCCGGTAATCGGTTGATTTTCCAAGAGTCAGGCCCGCAAGTGCCTGATGGTTTGCATAAGAAGACATGTTTCACCGTCATAAACCAGATAAACTAAACGACAAGTGTATCTGGTTTAAGTGAAGAGAGAAATTAGTGGACGATTTGACCGCACAAGCCCTGAAAGATTTTACTGCACGCTACTGCGATGCGTGGCATGAAGAGCATAAAAGCTGGCCGTTAAGTGAGGAACTGTACGGTGTTCCTTCACCGTGCATTATTTCAACTACCGAAGATGCCGTATACTGGCAACCCCAGCCGTTTACCGGGGAACAAAATGTAAACGCGGTTGAACGCGCTTTTGATATTGTGATACAACCCACAATTCATACCTTTTATACGACTCAGTTTGCCGGGGATATGCACGCGCAGTTTGGCGATATCAAACTGACATTGCTGCAAACCTGGAGTGAAGACGACTTCCGTCGGGTGCAGGAAAATCTGATTGGTCATCTGGTGACTCAGAAAAGGCTAAAACTGCCGCCCACGCTATTTATCGCGACGCTGGAAGAAGAGTTAGAGGTCATCTCGGTGTGTAATCTCTCCGGTGAAGTGTGCAAAGAGACGCTGGGAACACGTAAACGGACGCATTTAGCCTCAAATCTTGCGGAATTCCTTAATCAACTTAAGCCTCTTCTGTAATCCAAATACCCCATCTGGTTGTGAGAGATCTCTTACAGACCCTGTAGGAGATCGCCAGGAAATAAGCGAATACTTAAAAAGATAAGAATCGTTATTTTCATTTAAAAACAACATGTTACTTGTTAATTCTTAACTTTCATATGAAATTTTCCTTAAGGCATTGTCTGTAAGCGCCTTGTAAGACTTCGCGAAAAAGACGATTCTATCTTCGTCGACAGGGAGTCAGACAACGAAGTGAACATCAGGATGATGACACTTCTGCAGGACGCACCAGGATGGTGTTTCAGGGAAAGGCTTCTGGATGAAGCGAAGAGGATGACGCAGGACGCGTTAAAGGACACCTCCAGGATGGAGAATGAGAACCGGTCAGGATGATTCGGTGGGTCAGGAAGGCCAGGGACACTTCAGGATGAAGTATCACATCGGGGTGGTGTGAGCAGGAAGCAATAGTTCAGGATGAACGATTGGCCGCAAGGCCAGAGGAAAAGTTGTCAAGGATGAGCAGGGAGCAACAAAAGTAGCTGGAATGCTGCGAAACGAACCGGGAGCGCTGTGAATACAGTGCTCCCTTTTTTTATTCCTGCTATCCTTCGCGGCAGTTTTTCTTATTGAGGTTGCTTTATGACCACTCATGACCGCGTTCGTCTCCAGTTGCAGACGCTTGAAGCGTTACTGCGTGAACATCAGCACTGGCGAAACGATGAACCCCAGCCGCATCAATTTAATAGTACCCAACCGTTCTTTATGGACACCATGGAACCACTGGAGTGGTTGCAGTGGGTGCTGATCCCGCGAATGCACGATTTGTTAGATAACAAACAGCCGTTACCGGGCGCTTTTGCCGTTGCACCCTATTATGAAATGGCGCTGGCGACGGACCATCCGCAACGCGCGCTTATTCTGGCTGAGCTGGAAAAACTGGATGCTCTTTTTGCGGATGATGCGAGCTAATGCTGGAAATACTCTATCAGGATGAATGGCTGGTTGCGGTAAATAAACCCTCCGGCTGGCTGGTTCACCGCAGCTGGCTGGATCGCGACGAGAAAGTAGTGGTCATGCAAACCGTGCGTGACCAGATAGGCCAGCATGTTTTTACTGCTCATCGTCTGGACCGACCCACTTCTGGTGTGTTGTTGATGGGATTATCCAGCGAGGCCGGACGGCTGCTGGCACAACAGTTTGAACAGCACCAAATCCAGAAACGTTACCATGCGATTGTGCGCGGCTGGTTGATGGAAGAAGCGGTGCTGGATTATCCACTGGTGGAAGAACTGGACAAAATCGCTGATAAATTTGCCCGCGAAGATAAAGGCCCGCAGCCAGCAGTGACGCATTATCGCGGTCTGGCGACCGTAGAAATGCCGGTAGCGACCGGACGTTACCCGACCACGCGCTACGGCCTGGTGGAACTGGAGCCGAAAACCGGACGCAAACATCAGCTTCGCCGACATCTTGCCCATTTGCGTCATCCGATTATTGGCGATAGCAAACATGGCGATTTACGCCAGAATCGCAGCGGTGCTGAGCATTTTGGCCTCCAGCGGTTAATGCTACATGCCAGTCAGTTGTCATTGACGCATCCTTTTACTGGCGAGCCGCTGACTATTCACGCGGGCCTGGACGACACCTGGATGCAGGCGTTATCACAATTTGGCTGGCGCGGTCTGCTTCCTGAAAATGAAAGGGTTGAGTTCAGTGCGCCATCGGGTCAGGATGGAGAGATAAGTTCCTAATCCAGGGAGAAAACGGTATGGCGGAAATTGGTATTTTTGTCGGCACCATGTACGGGAATTCACTGTTAGTGGCCGAAGAAGCGGAAGCGATTCTGACCGCGCAGGGCCACAAAGCAACGGTATTTGAAGATCCTGAATTAAGCGACTGGCTGCCCTATCAGGATAAGTATGTTCTGGTGGTTACGTCCACGACCGGGCAGGGCGACCTTCCTGATAGCATTGTGCCACTCTTTCAGGGAATCAAAGATAGTCTGGGCTTCCAGCCGAATCTGCGTTATGGCGTGATTGCGCTCGGCGACAGTAGTTATGTGAATTTCTGCAATGGCGGCAAACAGTTCGATGCCTTGTTGCAGGAACAGAGCGCTCAGCGGGTTGGCGAAATGCTGTTGATTGACGCCAGTGAGAACCCGGAACCGGAAACGGAATCAAATCCGTGGGTCGAACATTGGGGCACGCTGTTGTCCTGATATGTTCAGCGAGCGGTAAATGCCGTTTTAGCAGTGCTGAATCGAATCTTTTCAGGCAAATGCCAGTAAAAACTGCTTCATAGTGCGGATTTTTACTGGCGTTTGCCTGGAGTCAAGCGATCCATTTCATACTCTTCTTTATTTCTTCGTTTTAACCCTTCCTTTCTTGTTCTTGTTTTCATTTCCGTGAAGTGGATTCCACCGTCCAGGGCTAATGCCAAAATCGGGCCTCATTGAACGCATTAATGTTGTGTTGTTGCACGGTGAGCCGCTATGGCGCGCTTTTTATACTGCTATTGCCAGATATAAACACGCGCCGTATTCGGCGAACGACCTATAAAAACGGCAAAAAACACCCTACGTCACCTCTGATTTCCTGGCGATGTCGCAGTCCAGAGTGAGCGTGGCTAACGCGAATTTTCAGGAGTGCAACAATGAGTTCTTTAAGTCAGGCTGCGAGCAGTGTGGAAAAACGCACAAATGCTCGTTACTGGATAGTGGTGATGTTGTTTATCGTCACATCCTTCAACTACGGCGACCGCGCTACGCTCTCTATCGCCGGTTCGGAAATGGCCAAAGATATCGGCCTTGATCCTGTGGGAATGGGCTATGTGTTCTCTGCTTTCTCATGGGCTTATGTTATCGGGCAGATCCCTGGTGGCTGGTTGCTGGACCGTTTTGGTTCAAAACGCGTCTACTTCTGGTCGATCTTTATCTGGTCGATGTTTACCTTGCTGCAAGGCTTCGTCGATATCTTTAGTGGATTCGGCATTATCGTTGCCCTGTTTACGCTGCGCTTCCTGGTCGGGCTTGCTGAAGCGCCATCTTTCCCCGGCAACAGTCGCATTGTTGCGGCCTGGTTTCCGGCGCAGGAAAGGGGAACGGCGGTGTCGATTTTTAACTCCGCCCAATACTTCGCAACGGTTATCTTCGCGCCGATTATGGGCTGGCTGACGCATGAAGTGGGCTGGTCACACGTCTTCTTCTTTATGGGCGGTCTGGGCATTGTCATCAGCTTTATCTGGTTGAAAGTCATCCACGAGCCAAATCAACATCCGGGCGTAAATCAGAAAGAGCTGGAGTATATCGCCGCGGGTGGCGCGCTGATCAATATGGATCAGCAAAACACTAAAGTTAAAGTGCCGTTCAGCGTGAAGTGGGGGCAGATCAAACAGCTGCTCGGGTCACGGATGATGATCGGCGTTTATATCGGTCAGTACTGTATCAACGCCCTGACTTACTTCTTTATTACCTGGTTCCCGGTTTATCTGGTGCAGGCACGCGGGATGTCGATTCTGAAAGCGGGCTTTGTGGCTTCCGTTCCGGCGGTTTGCGGTTTTATCGGCGGTGTGCTGGGTGGGATTATTTCCGACTGGCTGATGCGCCGCACGGGATCGCTGAACATTGCGCGTAAAACACCGATCGTAATGGGCATGTTGCTGTCGATGGTGATGGTGTTCTGCAACTACGTCAACGTTGAGTGGATGATCATCGGCTTTATGGCGCTGGCCTTCTTCGGTAAGGGCATCGGGGCGCTGGGTTGGGCAGTAATGGCAGATACCGCGCCAAAAGAGATCAGCGGTCTTTCCGGTGGCCTGTTCAACATGTTCGGTAACATTTCTGGCATCGTCACGCCAATCGCAATTGGTTATATCGTTGGCACGACTGGCTCCTTTAATGGGGCGCTGATTTATGTTGGTGTTCATGCCTTAATCGCGGTACTGAGCTACCTGGTGCTGGTGGGCGATATCAAGCGTATCGAGCTGAAACCTGTCGCGGGGCAATAAGATGACGACACAATCCAGTCCTGTTATTACTGATATGAAAGTCATTCCGGTCGCCGGGCACGATAGCATGTTGCTTAATATTGGTGGGGCACATAACGCATATTTCACCCGCAATATTGTGGTACTCACCGATAACGCCGGGCATACCGGCATTGGTGAAGCGCCGGGCGGAGAGGTGATTTATCAAACACTGGTCGATGCTATTCCGATGGTTCTGGGCCAGGAAGTTGCGCGCCTGAATAAAGTGGTTCAGCAGGTGCATAAAGGTAATCAGGCAGCCGATTTTGATACCTTCGGCAAAGGTGCCTGGACTTTTGAATTGCGCGTTAATGCCGTGGCGGCGCTGGAAGCCGCCTTGCTTGACCTGCTAGGTAAGGCGCTGAATGTTCCGGTCTGCGAACTGTTGGGGCCAGGCAAGCAACGCGAGACTATTACCGTCCTCGGTTATCTGTTTTATATCGGTGATCGGACCAAAACCGATCTTCCTTATCTGGAAAATACGCCGGGCAACCATGAGTGGTATCAGTTGCGCCATCAGAAAGCGATGAACAGCGAAGCCGTTGTGCGTCTGGCGGAAGCCTCACAGGATCGCTACGGCTTTAAAGATTTCAAACTTAAGGGCGGCGTGTTACCTGGCGAGCAAGAAATCGACACTGTTCGTGCATTGAAGAAACGCTTCCCGGATGCGCGGATTACCGTTGATCCCAACGGTGCATGGCTGCTTGATGAAGCCATTTCTTTATGCAAAGGGCTGAATGATGTTCTTACCTATGCCGAAGATCCATGCGGCGCAGAACAGGGCTTCTCCGGACGTGAAGTGATGGCGGAATTTCGACGGGCGACCGGCTTGCCCGTCGCGACTAACATGATCGCCACCAACTGGCGCGAAATGGGTCATGCGGTGATGCTCAATGCGGTAGATATTCCACTTGCCGATCCGCACTTCTGGACGCTTTCCGGTGCAGTCCGTGTGGCGCAGCTTTGCGACGACTGGGGGCTGACCTGGGGCTGCCATTCTAATAACCATTTCGATATCTCTCTGGCGATGTTTACCCATGTGGGCGCGGCGGCACCGGGTAATCCTACCGCTATCGATACCCACTGGATTTGGCAGGAGGGCGATTGTCGCCTGACCCAAAATCCGCTGGAGATTAAAAACGGAAAAATTGCCGTTCCTGATGCGCCCGGTCTGGGCGTGGAACTGGACTGGGAACAGGTACAAAAGGCACATGAGGCCTATAAACGTCTGCCTGGCGGTGCGCGTAACGACGCAGGTCCGATGCAGTACCTGATCCCCGGCTGGACCTTTGACCGTAAACGTCCCGTTTTCGGCCGTCATTGATTCTGAAAAAGGACATAAATATGAGTTCTCAATTTACGACGCCTGTTGTTACTGAAATGCAGGTTATCCCGGTGGCGGGTCATGACAGTATGCTGATGAATCTGAGTGGTGCACACGCACCGTTCTTTACGCGTAATATTGTGATTATCAAAGATAATTCTGGTCACACTGGCGTAGGGGAAATTCCCGGCGGCGAGAAAATCCGTAAAACGCTGGAAGATGCGATTCCGCTGGTAGTGGGTAAAACGCTGGGTGAATACAAAAACGTTCTGACGCTGGTGCGTAATACTTTTGCCGATCGTGATGCTGGTGGGCGCGGTTTGCAGACATTTGATTTGCGTACCACTATTCATGTAGTTACCGGGATAGAAGCGGCAATGCTGGATCTGCTGGGGCAGCATCTGGGGGTAAACGTGGCATCGCTGCTGGGCGATGGTCAACAGCGTAGCGAAGTCGAAATGCTCGGTTATCTGTTCTTCGTCGGTAATCGCAAAGCCACACCGCTGCCGTATCAAAGCCAGCCGGATGACTCATGCGACTGGTATCGCCTGCGTCATGAAGACGCGATGACGCCGGATGCGGTGGTGCGCCTGGCGGAAGCGGCATATGAAAAATATGGCTTCAACGATTTCAAACTGAAGGGCGGTGTACTGGCCGGGGAAGAAGAAGCCGAGTCTATTGTGGCACTGGCGAAACGTTTCCCGCAGGCGCGTATTACGCTCGATCCTAACGGTGCCTGGTCGCTGAACGAAGCGATTAAAATTGGTAAATACCTGAAAGGGTCACTGGCTTATGCAGAAGATCCGTGTGGTGCGGAGCAAGGTTTCTCCGGGCGTGAAGTGATGGCAGAGTTCCGTCGCGCGACAGGTCTGCCGACTGCAACCAATATGATCGCCACCGACTGGCGGCAAATGGGCCATACGCTCTCCCTGCAATCCGTTGATATCCCGCTGGCGGATCCGCATTTCTGGACAATGCAAGGTTCGGTACGTGTGGCGCAAATGTGCCATGAATTTGGCCTGACCTGGGGTTCACACTCTAACAACCACTTCGATATTTCCCTGGCGATGTTTACCCATGTTGCCGCCGCTGCACCGGGTAAAATTACTGCTATTGATACGCACTGGATTTGGCAGGAAGGCAATCAGCGCCTGACCAAAGAACCGTTTGAGATCAAAGGCGGGCTGGTACAGGTGCCAGAAAAACCGGGGCTGGGTGTAGAAATCGATATGGATCAAGTGATGAAAGCCCATGAGCTGTATCAGAAACACGGGCTTGGCGCGCGTGACGATGCGATGGGAATGCAGTATCTGATTCCTGGCTGGACGTTCGATAACAAGCGTCCGTGCATGGTGCGTTAAGACAGAAAACCAAAACCGGCTCTATCTGGAGCCGGTTTGAGACTGATGCTAAACGCAAAATAGCCTGTTGTGCTATGTATCAGGTCTACATCATTTTTTAATTCATTGAATTTAATTGGTTTTGTAGGCCGGATAAGGCGTTAACGCCGCATCCGGCATAAACACAGGCACTTTGTCACCAATCTGAAACCAGCGTCATAAAAAGCCGATTGCTACTCGACAAGACATCCATTACCCGAGAATTTTGCTGGCTTCGCGCGCGACATTATCCATCTCGTCCAACAGTTCCAGCAGCTCCGGTTCCAAATCTTCTTCTTTAGTACCGCTACGTAGCTGTTGTTCGATCAGTTGGCAGAGATTCTTCATACGTGGCACACCGCTATAGCCGCAACTGCCATGCAGTTTATGAATCAAATCAACCAGGCCTTCCGGGTTTTCTCCAACCAGCTGTTCCTCAACTTTGTTGCGAACTTCAGGCAGGAAATCGAGTAACATTTGCAGCATATCGCGCGCTAAATCGGTTTTTCCTGCTGCCTGGCGTAGTGCCAGTTGCCAGTCGAGGGTCGCATTCGGGTTCACCACAATTTCGTTGACTTCGGGCGTCACGACGCGAGAGGAAATACCGCTGCCAGGCTTGTAGCGCAACAACAAATTATGCAATCGCTCTTCTTCAATCGGTTTCGCCAGATAATCGCTCATCCCTGCGCCAAGCAGCTTCTCTTTTTGCCCGGCCATTGCATGCGCCGTTACCGCGATAACCGGCGTTTGTTGCTGATGCGGGAGTTGGTGGATGAGTTCGCAGGCCCGAATGCCATCCATGTCCGGCATTTGAATATCCATTAAGATCAAATCGAACGGCATCTGTTTCGCCCGTTCAACCGCCTGATGCCCGCTATCGCAAAGTTCCACATGTTGCACCATATCTTCCAGCAATGCGCCGATAAGTTTCAGGTTAGCGGGGTTGTCATCAACCGCCATGACTGTCATTGCCAGCTTACTTTCATCGGTTACAGGCAAAAGCGTGTTTTGTTTGTGATGACAAAATTCCGTCAGGGCAGGCAACAGGCGTGTAGGTGTTAATGGTTTCAGCAGACACGCGCCGATACCATCTTGCTTGAGTTTTTCAGCATTGACTTGTGCATGGCAAGGAAGTGCCAGCATCAGGAAATCGGTCATCGATACCGCTTTCGCTAATCGCTCATGTTGCATTGTTAGCGGCTCGCGGAAGGTCACCGCGATGCCTAACAACATCATGTCGTAATGCGCGGGAGGCAGCGCGGAGAACGTTGGGCTATAAACCACTTCCAGCGGCGTTTCACTTAAAATATCCAGCGTGCATTGCGCTGCTGCGGAGTTTGGTTCGACATAGGCCAGGCGCTTACCTGCGAGGCACTGGGTGGATGGCCCTTCGATAATAATGTTCGGGTTCAGATCGAGATTAATGTGGAACCAGAAAGTTGAACCGCGATTCGGCTGGCTATGGAACGAAATATCGCCGCCCATTTCATTAACCAGTTTTTGTGTAATCACCAGCCCCAGCCCGGTGCCACCATGACGGCGGGAAATACTGGCATCAGCCTGTCGGAAGGCCTGGAATAAGCGCGATTGATCGCGTTCAGGAATACCAATGCCGGTATCCCGAATCTGCACTTCAATCTGCACTTTGGTATTACTCAGCGCACGTTTTTCTACCAGAATATCAATGTTGCCATTCTCGGTGAATTTAATTGCATTCCCCACCAGGTTAGTGATGATTTGCTGTAATCGCAGCGGGTCGCCGATCACGTTATCAGGCACGTCGCTTTTAATATTGAGCGTCAGTTCCAACCCTTTATCGTGAGAAGAATGTGCCAGCAGAGTAACGACTTCATCCAGCGTGCTGCGTAGTGGGAATGGAATACTTTCCAGAATCAGCTTACCTGCTTCCAGTTTCGAGAAGTCGAGAACATCATTAATAATTGCCAGCAAATTATTTGCCGAACGTTCAATCGTATTCAGGTGATCGCGCTGCGTTGGTGTTAATTCTGTTTTCAGCGTCAGGCGGGTAAAGCCAATAACACCATTCAGTGGTGTACGCAGCTCGTGTGACATATTTGCCAGAAACTCGGATTTAATACGCGCCGCTTCCTGGGCGCGCTTTTTCGCCAGATCCAACTCAACGTTCTGAATTTCCATCTGCTCCAGCGTTTCACGCAGATCGGACGTCGCCTGGTCGATATTGTGCTGCATCTCTTCGTGATAAGCAGCCAGCGACATTGCCATCGAGTTGATACCGTTTTTCAGCATATCCAGCTCACCGAGCATAAATCCTTCCACCCGGCTGTCGAGTTGCCCGCGACGGATGCGGTCGACGGTATTCACCATGTTGCGAATCGGACCGGTTACATCGCGCATTAAGCGCCAGCCAAAAATAAGCGCAATACCGATACAAAACAGCATCATCACGCTGGAAATAAAGATCTCTTTATATTGCTGCAAGCGAACCGATTTAAGATCCAGCTCCAGCGCAATATATCCCAACATATTTTGACTATTTTTGGCATCGCTACTGGGCGATTCGTCGGGGGAGTAACTCTCAGAAATAATCGGCGTGCGGAGGATCATAATATCGCCGTCACGAGTGACAGTGAGCTGGCGAGGAAACGGCACGTTGCTGCCGAGCTGCATTGATGAGGGATCAAGATGAAAATTGGAGGTGACAAAGAGTCGGTTATTTTCATCATAAACCGAAATCGCGCGAACAATATCGGAATGGCGACGATGCAGTACGCTTATTAACTGACCGATAGATTCGCGATTTTGCAGGCTCATGCCATATTCAGTAGAAACTGCAAGCGGCTCAATAATGCTGGCACCGGCATCTTCCAGTTGACGCTGCAAGTCGTTATAGCGATGCACGACGAAAAAGATACTCAGCAATAAACCAATAAGGACGGTCGGTGCCAGGATCAGAATCATCATGCGTGCGCGCAGGCTGTAGTTGGTCATGGAGTTCCGTTATGGGACAATTAAGGTCACACTGTTAAATTGAGAAAGTCTCGCCAATGGCGCAATTCTACTCTGCAAAACGACGCACGACGACGCGTCAGATCATAACCGTTTCAGTCAACGACCTCGACTCTTTTGGTCAGGGCGTGGCGCGACATAACGGCAAAACGCTATTTATCCCCGGATTATTGCCGCAGGAAAACGCGGAAGTTACTGTTACTGAAGATAAAAAACAGTATGCCCGCGCTAAAGTCGTACGCCGGTTAAGCGATAGCCCGGAACGCGAAACGCCACGCTGTCCTCATTTTGGCGTATGCGGTGGCTGTCAGCAACAACACGCCAGCGTGGATTTACAGCAGCGAAGCAAAAGTGCGGCACTCGCCCGATTAATGAAACACGATGTCTCTGAAGTGATCGCCGATGTTCCCTGGGGCTATCGCCGTCGCGCGCGTTTAAGTCTGAACTACTTACCGAAAACACAGCAACTTCAGATGGGGTTTCGCAAAGCGGGCTCCAGTGACATTGTCGACGTCAAACAATGCCCCATTTTAGCGCCCCAACTTGAAGCATTGCTGCCCAAAGTCAGGGCATGTCTGGGCAGCTTACAAGCTATGCGCCATCTTGGTCATGTTGAACTGGTACAGGCAACCAGCGGCACGCTGATGATTTTGCGCCATACCGCACCGCTAAGTTCGGCAGATCGCGAAAAACTGGAACGCTTTTCGCATTCTGAAGGCCTGGATCTGTATCTCGCCCCCGATAGTGAGATACTCGAAACCGTCTCTGGTGAGATGCCCTGGTATGACTCAAACGGGTTGCGCTTAACTTTTAGCCCGCGCGATTTTATTCAGGTCAATGCGGGTGTGAACCAAAAAATGGTCGCGCGTGCGTTGGAATGGCTGGATGTGCAACCTGAAGATCGCGTACTGGATCTGTTCTGCGGTATGGGCAACTTTACACTGCCATTGGCGACACAAGCTGCCAGTGTGGTCGGTGTAGAAGGTGTTCCGGCGCTGGTGGAAAAAGGCCAGCAGAATGCGCGTCTTAATGGCTTACAGAATGTGACGTTTTATCACGAAAATCTTGAAGAAGATGTCACAAAGCAGCCGTGGGCGAAAAACGGCTTCGATAAAGTGTTGCTGGACCCGGCGCGAGCAGGTGCCGCAGGTGTTATGCAGCAAATTATAAAACTGGAACCTATTCGTATAGTTTATGTATCCTGTAACCCTGCAACGCTGGCTCGGGATAGCGAAGCGTTATTAAAAGCAGGATATACCATTGCGCGACTGGCGATGCTGGATATGTTCCCACACACGGGACATCTGGAATCGATGGTACTTTTCTCGCGCGTTAAATAGTTGCGATTTGCCGATTTCGGCAGGTCTGGTCCCTAAAGGAGAGGACGATGGTTGCGGTAAGAAGTGCACATATCAATAAGGCTGGTGAATTTGATCCGGAAAAATGGATCGCAAGTCTGGGTATTACCAGCCAGAAGTCGTGTGAGTGCTTAGCCGAAACCTGGGCGTATTGTCTGCAACAGACGCAGGGGCATCCGGATGCCAGTCTGTTATTGTGGCGTGGTGTTGAGATGGTGGAGATCCTCTCGACATTAAGTATGGACATTGACACGCTGCGGGCGGCGCTGCTTTTCCCTCTGGCGGATGCCAACGTAGTCAGCGAAGATGTGCTGCGTGAGAGCGTCGGTAAGTCGGTCGTTAACCTTATTCACGGCGTGCGTGATATGGCGGCGATCCGCCAGCTGAAAGCGACGCACACTGATTCTGTTTCCTCCGAACAGGTCGATAACGTTCGCCGGATGTTATTGGCGATGGTCGATGATTTTCGCTGCGTGGTCATCAAACTGGCGGAGCGTATTGCTCATCTGCGGGAAGTAAAAGATGCGCCGGAAGATGAACGCGTACTGGCGGCAAAAGAGTGCACCAATATCTACGCGCCGTTGGCAAACCGTCTTGGGATTGGGCAACTGAAATGGGAGCTGGAAGATTACTGCTTCCGTTATCTGCACCCGACCGAATACAAACGCATCGCAAAACTGTTGCATGAACGCCGTCTCGACCGCGAACACTATATCGAAGAGTTTGTCGGTCATCTGCGCGCTGAGATGAAAGCTGAAGGCGTTAAAGCTGAAGTGTATGGTCGTCCGAAACACATCTACAGCATCTGGCGTAAAATGCAGAAAAAGAACCTCGCCTTCGATGAGCTGTTTGATGTGCGTGCGGTACGTATTGTCGCCGAGCGTTTACAGGATTGTTATGCCGCACTGGGGATAGTGCACACTCACTATCGCCACCTGCCGGATGAGTTTGACGATTACGTCGCTAACCCGAAACCAAACGGTTATCAGTCTATTCATACCGTGGTTCTGGGGCCGGGTGGAAAAACCGTTGAGATCCAAATCCGCACCAAACAGATGCATGAAGATGCAGAGTTGGGTGTTGCTGCGCACTGGAAATATAAAGAGGGCGCGGCTGCTGGCGGCGCACGTTCGGGACATGAAGACCGGATTGCCTGGCTGCGTAAACTAATTGCGTGGCAGGAAGAGATGGCTGATTCCGGCGAAATGCTCGACGAAGTACGTAGTCAGGTCTTTGACGACCGGGTGTACGTCTTTACGCCGAAAGGTGATGTCGTTGATTTGCCTGCGGGATCAACGCCGCTGGACTTCGCTTACCACATCCACAGTGATGTCGGACACCGCTGCATCGGGGCAAAAATTGGTGGGCGCATTGTGCCGTTCACCTACCAGCTGCAGATGGGCGACCAGATTGAAATTATCACCCAGAAACAGCCGAACCCCAGCCGTGACTGGTTAAACCCAAACCTCGGTTACGTCACAACCAGCCGTGGGCGTTCGAAAATTCACGCCTGGTTCCGTAAACAGGACCGTGACAAAAACATTCTGGCTGGGCGGCAAATCCTTGACGACGAGCTGGAACATCTGGGGATCAGCCTGAAAGAAGCAGAAAAACATCTGCTGCCGCGTTACAACTTCAATGATGTCGACGAGTTGCTGGCGGCGATTGGTGGCGGGGATATCCGTCTCAATCAGATGGTGAACTTCCTGCAATCGCAATTTAATAAGCCGAGTGCCGAAGAGCAGGACGCCGCCGCGCTGAAGCAACTTCAGCAAAAAAGCTACACGCCGCAAAACCGCAGTAAAGATAACGGTCGCGTGGTAGTCGAAGGTGTTGGCAACCTGATGCACCACATCGCGCGCTGCTGCCAGCCGATTCCTGGAGATGAGATTGTCGGCTTCATTACCCAGGGGCGCGGTATTTCAGTACACCGCGCCGATTGCGAACAACTGGCGGAACTGCGCTCCCATGCGCCAGAACGCATTGTTGACGCGGTATGGGGTGAGAGCTACTCCGCCGGATATTCGCTGGTGGTCCGCGTGGTGGCTAATGATCGTAGTGGGTTGTTACGTGATATCACGACCATTCTCGCCAACGAGAAGGTGAACGTGCTTGGCGTTGCCAGCCGTAGCGACACCAAACAGCAACTGGCGACCATCGACATGACCATTGAGATTTACAACCTGCAAGTGCTGGGGCGCGTGCTGGGTAAACTCAACCAGGTGCCGGATGTTATCGACGCGCGTCGGTTGCACGGGAGTTAGGCCGAAATTTGCTCGTATCTATAATGTAGATTGATATATACTGTATCTACATATGATAGCGGTTTGAGGAAAGGGTTATGATCCACAGTAGCGTAAAGCGTTGGGGAAATTCACCGGCGGTGCGGATCCCGGCTACGTTAATGCAGGCGCTCAATCTGAATATTGATGATGAAGTGAAGATTGACCTGGTGGATGGCAAATTAATTATTGAGCCAGTGCGTAAAGAGCCCGTATTTACGCTTGCTGAACTGGTCAACGACATCACGCCGGAAAACCTCCACGAGAATATCGACTGGGGAGAGCCGAAAGATAAGGAAGTCTGGTAATGGTAAGCCGATACGTACCCGATATGGGCGATCTGATTTGGGTTGATTTTGACCCGACAAAAGGTAGCGAGCAAGCTGGACATCGTCCAGCTGTTGTCCTGAGTCCTTTCATGTACAACAACAAAACAGGTATGTGTCTGTGTGTTCCTTGTACAACGCAATCAAAAGGATATCCGTTCGAAGTTGTTTTATCCGGTCAGGAACGTGATGGCGTAGCGTTAGCTGATCAGGTAAAAAGTATCGCCTGGCGGGCAAGAGGAGCAACGAAGAAAGGAACAGTTGCCCCAGAGGAATTACAACTCATTAAAGCCAAAATTAACGTACTGATTGGGTAGTGTTACTAACTCACTTCTATTCTGGTCACAGGTTTCCACCTGACAGACCCGCAATTTTCAGGACAATTCAATGAATCAAATCGACCGTTTGCTCACTATTATGCAGCGCCTGCGCGATCCGGAAAACGGCTGCCCGTGGGATAAAGAGCAGACATTTGCCACCATTGCGCCTTACACCCTTGAAGAAACCTACGAAGTGCTGGACGCCATCGCCCGTGAAGATTTTGACGATCTTCGCGGTGAACTGGGCGATCTGCTATTCCAGGTGGTGTTTTACGCGCAAATGGCTCAGGAAGAAGGGCGCTTTGACTTTAATGATATTTGCGCTGCTATTAGCGATAAATTAGAGCGTCGCCATCCGCATGTTTTTGCTGATAGTTCTGCCGAAAACAGTAGTGAAGTGCTTGCCCGTTGGGAGCAAATCAAAACCGAAGAGCGCGCGCAGAAAGCGCAGCATTCGGCGCTGGACGATATTCCTCGTAGTTTACCGGCTTTAATGCGTGCGCAAAAAATCCAGAAACGTTGCGCCAACGTTGGCTTCGATTGGACGACGCTTGGTCCGGTAGTCGATAAAGTCTACGAAGAGATCGACGAGGTGATGTACGAAGCGCGGCAGGCTGTTGTCGACCAGGCTAAACTGGAGGAGGAAATGGGGGACCTGCTGTTTGCCACGGTCAATCTGGCTCGTCATTTAGGGACAAAAGCGGAAATCGCATTGCAAAAAGCGAACGAAAAATTTGAGCGTCGTTTTCGCGAAGTGGAGCGTATTGTTGCCGCGCGTGGACTGGAAATGACAGGTGTTGACCTCGAAACAATGGAAGAAGTCTGGCAACAGGTAAAACGGCAGGAAATTGATCTCTAAGGGAATTACGCGGTCAAGCGCCATTTGTGTCATTTTTTAAATGACAAGCGCTTGATTTGCGTCAAAAACATTTACCCCAAAGGGGCTATTTTCTCACTCCTGATTTCAATAGTGCGCTGGCGAAGAGGAGGGATAATGAAAGTTTGTGGCACAGGTCATGTTCGGGTATACTGCTTTCCCGTCCTGGTTATTCCATCGTCTTTTCAACCTAACTTCTCAGGTTCAGCATGACAACGAACTATATTTTTGTGACCGGCGGGGTCGTATCCTCTCTGGGTAAAGGCATTGCCGCAGCCTCCCTCGCAGCCATTCTTGAAGCCCGTGGCCTCAATGTGACCATCATGAAACTGGATCCGTACATCAACGTCGATCCAGGTACTATGAGCCCAATCCAACACGGGGAAGTGTTCGTTACTGAAGACGGCGCTGAAACCGACCTGGACCTGGGGCACTACGAGCGTTTCATTCGTACCAAAATGAGCCGCCGCAACAACTTCACCACGGGTCGTATCTACTCTGACGTTCTGCGTAAAGAACGCCGCGGTGACTACCTCGGCGCAACCGTGCAGGTTATTCCGCACATCACTAACGCAATCAAAGAGCGCGTGCTGGAAGGTGGCGAAGGTCATGACGTAGTACTGGTAGAAATCGGCGGTACAGTAGGTGATATCGAATCCTTGCCGTTCCTCGAAGCGATTCGCCAGATGGCTGTTGAAATTGGCCGTGAGCACACTCTGTTTATGCACCTGACGCTGGTGCCGTACATGGCAGCGTCTGGTGAAGTCAAAACCAAACCGACTCAGCACTCTGTAAAAGAGCTGCTCTCCATCGGTATCCAGCCTGACATCCTGATTTGTCGTTCAGATCGCGCTGTTCCGGCGAACGAACGTGCGAAGATTGCATTGTTCTGTAATGTTCCGGAAAAAGCGGTTATTTCTCTGAAAGACGTCGATTCCATCTATAAAATTCCGGGCCTGTTGAAATCTCAGGGGCTGGACGATTATATTTGTAAACGATTCAGCTTAAACTGCCCGGAAGCGAATCTGTCCGAATGGGAACAGGTTATCTTCGAAGAAGCGAACCCGGTAAGTGAAGTCACCATCGGTATGGTCGGCAAGTACATTGAACTGCCGGATGCTTATAAATCAGTGATCGAAGCACTGAAACACGGTGGGCTGAAGAATCGTGTCAGCGTCAACATCAAACTGATCGATTCACAAGATGTTGAAACGCGCGGCGTTGAAATCCTTAAAGGTCTGGACGCAATCCTCGTACCTGGCGGTTTCGGCTATCGTGGCGTAGAAGGCATGATTACGACCGCGCGTTTTGCGCGTGAGAACAATATTCCTTATCTGGGCATTTGCCTGGGTATGCAGGTGGCGTTAATTGATTACGCTCGCCATGTTGCCAACATGGAGAACGCCAACTCTACGGAATTTGTGCCAGACTGTAAGTACCCGGTTGTGGCGCTGATTACCGAGTGGCGCGATGAAAACGGCAACGTTGAAGTTCGTAGCGAGAAGAGCGATCTCGGCGGTACCATGCGTCTCGGCGCACAGCAGTGCCAGTTGGTTGACGATAGCCTGGTTCGCCAGCTGTACAATGCGCCGACAATTGTTGAGCGTCATCGTCACCGTTACGAAGTCAACAACATGCTGTTGAAACAGATTGAAGATGCAGGTCTGCGCGTTGCGGGCCGTTCCGGGGATGATCAGTTGGTCGAGATCATCGAAGTTCCGAATCACCCGTGGTTCGTGGCTTGCCAGTTCCATCCGGAGTTTACTTCTACTCCACGTGATGGTCACCCGCTGTTTGCAGGCTTTGTGAAAGCCGCCAGCGAGTTCCAGAAACGTCAGGCGAAGTAAGTAAAAAAGTTAGAGCGGCAACGCGTACCCTGGGTACGCGTTGTTTGTCTGGAGTTTCAGTTTAACTAGTGACTTGAGGAAAACCTAATGTCCAAAATCGTAAAAATCATCGGTCGTGAAATCATCGACTCCCGTGGTAACCCGACTGTTGAAGCCGAAGTACATCTGGAGGGTGGTTTCGTCGGTATGGCAGCTGCTCCGTCAGGTGCTTCTACTGGTTCCCGTGAAGCTCTGGAACTGCGCGATGGCGACAAATCCCGTTTCCTGGGTAAAGGCGTAACCAAAGCTGTTGCTGCGGTAAACGGCCCGATCGCTCAGGCGCTGATTGGCAAAGATGCTAAAGATCAGGCTGGCATTGACAAGATCATGATCGACCTGGACGGCACCGAAAACAAATCCAAATTCGGCGCGAACGCAATCCTGGCTGTATCTCTGGCTAACGCCAAAGCTGCTGCAGCTGCTAAAGGTATGCCGCTGTACGAGCACATCGCTGAACTGAACGGTACTCCGGGCAAATACTCTATGCCGGTTCCGATGATGAACATCATCAACGGTGGTGAGCACGCTGACAACAACGTTGATATCCAGGAATTCATGATTCAGCCGGTTGGCGCGAAAACTGTGAAAGAAGCCATCCGCATGGGTTCTGAAGTTTTCCATCACCTGGCAAAAGTTCTGAAAGCGAAAGGCATGAACACTGCTGTTGGTGACGAAGGTGGCTATGCGCCGAACCTGGGTTCCAACGCTGAAGCTCTGGCTGTTATCGCTGAAGCTGTTAAAGCTGCTGGTTATGAACTGGGCAAAGACATCACTTTGGCGATGGACTGCGCAGCTTCTGAATTCTACAAAGATGGTAAATACGTTCTGGCTGGCGAAGGCAACAAAGCGTTCACCTCTGAAGAATTCACTCACTTCCTGGAAGAACTGACCAAACAGTACCCGATCGTTTCTATCGAAGACGGTCTGGACGAATCTGACTGGGACGGTTTCGCATACCAGACCAAAGTTCTGGGCGACAAAATCCAGCTGGTTGGTGACGACCTGTTCGTAACCAACACCAAGATCCTGAAAGAAGGTATCGAAAAAGGTATCGCTAACTCCATCCTGATCAAATTCAACCAGATCGGTTCTCTGACCGAAACTCTGGCTGCAATCAAGATGGCGAAAGATGCTGGCTACACTGCAGTTATCTCTCACCGTTCTGGCGAAACTGAAGACGCTACCATCGCTGACCTGGCTGTTGGTACTGCTGCAGGCCAGATCAAAACTGGTTCTATGAGCCGTTCTGACCGTGTTGCTAAATACAACCAGCTGATTCGTATCGAAGAAGCTCTGGGCGAAAAAGCACCGTACAACGGTCGTAAAGAGATCAAAGGCCAGGCATAAGACTGACTTTATCTGATTTAAAAATGCCAGCCTCCGGGCTGGCATTTTTTATGGTTGAGTTACCAGCGGCCGGATGCGCCGCCACCTCCAGAAGAACCGCCCCCGCCGCTAAATCCGCCGCTATCTGAGCCTCCAGCGGAACCGCTGTTGTCTGAATGATAACTTCTACCAGATGCTCTTTTCTGAAGTACACATAAACAGGTAAAGACCATAAATATGGTGAAAGTAAAAAAGAAGGAAAATACAGCAATGGAAAAAATTTTATCGGAGAACAGGAATAAATCTAAAAGATAGATTGCTGAAATACAGACTCCACTTTTACATGCGCGACAAAAATTACTGCCTTGATGAAAAAACCAGAAAGGGAAGAACATCACTGCAAATACCCAAAAAATAGCAAAGTAATAATGATCACTGGAAGACGCTGATTCACTTTCTGAAGGATTAGTCGGATATTGGTGTTGTGAAGTGAGTTGGTTATTCAAAGCGTTTATAGCTAGCTCTAATCCCTTAGCTAATTTTTGTTGTTTAAATGCGGGTATCATGTTGCTACGGATGATATCTCCAGCCAGAGCATCGGTTACCTTTTCTTCCAGCCCATAACCTACCTGGATGCGGACAGTGCGATCCGACCAGGCAACAACGATCAGTATCCCATCATTACGTTTGGCATCTCCTAAACGCCAATTGTCAAAAACTCTTGTAGCATATTGTTCAATTGTCTCGTCTTTGGTTGTGGGAACAATTAATACGGCAATTTGCACTTGGGTATTATTGAAAATAGATTCTAACTTGTGCGTCAGTTCTTTCTTTTCTTGTGAGTTTAAGCTACTCGTAAGATCCGTAACTTGTTGCTGTAATTGTGGGACAATAGTTGGTTGGGCTGCAACAAAGGAACATACGAAAGTGAACATTAGTATGAAATAGCGCATTATAAATTTCTCATTAAATCTGGATAAATAAATTGACGGCGGCATCGGTAATTTTATATTCGTTATCATTAAAAACTAATACAGAAAAAATAAATATAATTTTGGTGAATGTTTTGACATGATTAAATCCATTTTCTTTATTTTCTTCTGACATAATACGTTACTCCCTTTAATTATTAACGATATGTTTCGCATTTTTCTTTAAACCTGCCTGTAACAGAATGTTAATAAGACATGATTGTTGTGGCAGGATCTGCAATAATTAACAATTATCCACTTCACAGAGAATGCTATGCAGTACCCGATTAACGAGATGTTCCAGACCCTGCAAGGTGAGGGTTACTTTACCGGCGTTCCCGCCATTTTTATTCGTTTACAGGGATGCCCGGTTGGCTGTGCCTGGTGCGACACCAAACACACCTGGGAAAAGCTTGAGGATCGGGAAGTCTCCCTTTTCAGCATTCTGGCGAAGACCAAAGAGAGTGATAAGTGGGGGGCTGCGAGCAGTGAAGATTTGCTGGCTGTCATTGGTCGCCAGGGATACACCGCGCGGCATGTGGTGATTACGGGTGGTGAGCCTTGCATTCATGATTTGCTGCCACTGACTGATCTGCTCGAAAAGAACGGTTTTAGCTGCCAGATCGAAACCAGTGGTACTCATGAGGTACGCTGCACACCGAATACCTGGGCTACCGTATCGCCAAAGCTGAACATGCGCGGCGGCTATGAAGTGTTGTCACAGGCACTGGAGCGAGCCAACGAAATCAAGCATCCAGTGGGGCGCGTACGCGATATTGAAGCACTGGATGAACTACTGGCAACGCTGACCGATGATAAACCGCGAGTCATTGCACTGCAGCCGATTAGCCAAAAGGATGATGCCACACGTTTGTGCATTGAAACCTGCATTGCGCGTAATTGGCGTTTGTCGATGCAAACCCATAAATATTTAAATATTGCCTGATTAAACATTTATAAGCGTTATAAATGGGTGGAACCTGTAAAGACTTCTACTCATTTATATTGTTTGTCGCCTCTGAAAACTCCTCCATTTTACCCATCCAGGGCTAATCATTAGCATTCTCTACAAATTCTGTGGCATTAATTTTTCGCTGGAGTGAAAATTATTGCGGTAAAGTTTGGTCGATTTTAGTTTGTATAGAGTTATTTTAATTATTTACTTTTTCAATCAATGGATTAAGTGCTCTTTAACATAATGGATGTGTTGTTTGTGTGATACTGTAAAGTTGGTAGATTGTGACTGGCTTAAAAAATCATTAATTAATAATAGGTTATGTTTAGAGAGTTCCCCGCGCCTGCGGGGATAAACCGCGCGAGCGCGTTAGCTGACGACATGATCCAAAGAGTTCCCCGCGCCTGCGGGGATAAACCGCAACATATTTAAACGATTTAAGCCAGGCATATGAGTTCCCCGCGCCTGCGGGGATAAACCGTTCTGGGTAACTGGGCGTGGATATCCGGCGATGAGTTCCCCGCGCCTGCGGGGATAAACCGCAGCCCCTGAGTCAGTGGATGATTGCGAATGAGAGTTCCCCGCGCCTGCGGGGATAAACCGAACTTTTTAACAGTGTGGCGCAGGCGATGGGCGAGTTCCCCGCGCCTGCGGGGATAAACCGGTGCGGCAGATATTGACCGCGAAGCGGTTATCGAGTTCCCCGCGCCTGCGGGGATAAACCGCATATCGCGATCGCGCCGGGTACGAAAATCACGAGTTCCCCGCGCCTGCGGGGATAAACCGAAACACCTGAACGATGTCATCAACGACGTAAAGAGTTCCCCGCGCCTGCGGGGATAAACCGCTATGAAGGCGTAGTGGATTCAGTCATAAAAAGAGTTCCCCGCGCCTGCGGGGATAAACCGAGGACGTAAACCCAATGAAAAACATGATTGCGGAGTTCCCCGCGCCTGCGGGGATAAACCGCGCGGCAATGGATGCGCAGGTACGCGAATTAAGAGTTCCCCGCGCCTGCGGGGATAAACCGGTGTTTGAGGTGCCGCAGCCAATCTGTACGTCGAGTTCCCCGCGCCAGCGGGGATAAACCGATCTCGCTTCTGATGGTGCACCTCATCAATAGGAGTTCCCCGCGCCAGCGGGGATAAACCGAGATTTTGGGACAACGTATTCAGTCTGGACGAGAGTTCCCCGCGTCAGCGGGGATAACCATTTAGGTATGTTCAGGCCGGGCAGTTTTCCGCCCGGCCTACCTCATTCACACATTCGACCAGCTCTGGATCGAATCCGCATTCCCCAATTCCCCATGCATCACTTCATACGATTTTTTCAGAATCACATCAGTGTGTTTGGTTAAATCTTTGAAAATGCCTTTATTCATCGCGTCGTAGCGTTTGGCATTGCTCTCAACAGGCATAAAGATATCTTTCACGCGAACCATTTTATCGACAGCCGTTGCGTAATCCGGGTATAGCCCCAGACCTACCGCTGTATTAATCGCTGCCCCCAGGCTTGCACAACCGTTAATGGCGTTACGTCGTGCCGGAAGGTTGAACACGTCGGCAAAAATCTGCATAAACAGATCGCTGTTCGAACCGCCGCCAGTAATGATCACATGCTTCGCAAAGTGATTCATTTCATTACACATATTGTCGTAATTGTTCTTCAGCGTCAGCGCCACGCTTTCCAGTATCGAACGATATATCCATGCGTAATCCATGCTGGAATCAAAGCCGATCATAATCCCGCGTTTGTAGGGTTCCCACGGATTGGTCAGCCAGTCCAGCACCGTCATCAGCCCATTACAGCCAGGTGGCACACTAGAGGCTTTCTTGTTGAGTAAATCTTCCGGTGAAAGATCCTGCGCCCTGGCATCCTGAATTAACGACTCGCCTAACATGTCACGCAGCCAGCTCACCGTCCACATACCTTTGCGAATACCGTAACCTTCATACAGCAATGTTTGCGGAATAGAAGACATAATCGGCCAGTACGCTACCGGATCTTTCGGCAGTGCTTTGCCGTTCATCATCAATGCGATGTAAGTGCCAAGAGAAATTACCGCAGTTTCATCATCCAGTAATCCGGCCCCCAGAGCTTCTACCGGTTTATCACTGGTGGTACAAACAACCGGCAGTCCTGCCGGGAAATGTGTCGCCAGTGCGGCTTGTGGTGTGATATGTCCGAGGACGGTGCCAGGCATTTGCACATCAAACAGCATATGACGGGGGATATTAAACTTATCCATTACCGCAGCATCTTCGCTCCATGCCCAGCTCTTATAATCCACCGGCCACTGACCAAAATAGTTGGCGATATTGTCTTTAAACTCGCCGGTTAAGCGATGCGTCAGATAACCCGAAAAAGAGGTGACATACGCCACGTCAGGATTCGTATGTTCGTAAGGGCGTGTAACGCGTGCATCCTGCCAGCTAATCAACGGCGCAGCTGGCGTGCCGTCGGCTTTCAATAACGCACGGCAGCAACGGATGGAGCCCAGGCCGATGCCAACAATATCTTCTTTATTCCCGGCAAACTGGCTCATCAAATCGTGACCTGCAAAACATAATGATGCCCATAAATCGTCGTCAGGATGTTCTGCAGTATCGGCATCTGGCGTGTGCATCGGCTGTAATAAGCCTTTACCTTCGCAAACCACATTACCTTCCAGATCGTACATCACCACTTTTGTGCTCTGACTTCCGCCATCAATCCCTATGATGTATTTTTTCGACATGATTTTTCTCCTGTAATTTTCCTGGCTTACTTGCTGCTAGCCATTGCGGGGGCGCTATCAGCAGTACGAATTTTTTGGAACAGCAAAAAGGTAAAGACAATCACCATGGCAAGCGCCGCCATTCCCATCAGCCACATATTGCGGTAGGCTTCTGCTGCGGGCAGGGTGTCTTGCCAGTGGCCGATAATCGGGTAAACGAAGACATCCGGCAGGAATCCAATCACCGAACAAATACCTACCGTGGTGCCCATAATGTAAGACGGTGTTCTCGCTTCGCCAGGGCAGGCCCAGTACAGCCCGCGTGAGGCGTAACAGGTGAATCCCAGCAGTAAAATCAGGCCAATCCCCATCGCGACCGATTGCGGGTTAGAGTTCGTGACGAGCAGGGCAGTTAACGCCAGCAGGCCGAGTACGGAAAGGATTTGGATCACGCGGGTAGGGGATTTCACTTTACTGTAGGTGGTGATAATGCCGCCAAGTGGGCCGCACAGCGCGCGGAAGATTTTGTTGATCACAATCCCCATGTAGCTCGCCGCCACCAGCGACATGCCGTACATTTCGGTCAGATAGTTGGTGGAGTAACTCAGAATGGCGTAGATGGTGAAGACACCAAAAATCACCATGCTGCAATACCAGGTGGTGCTGATGCGCAAAACGGCAAGGATGTCGCTAAGCTGGAATGACTGTTTTTCTTCGTTATTGGCACTGCGCAGGTTGTTGTTATCGCTAACAAAAAACCAGCACAGAATCCCCAACAAGATGTAAACCACACTGTAGATGATAATGACTGTTTTCAGGCTGGCGCTGTCATCCGGTGCAAAGCGAGAAAAGACCCACATGGTAAACACCGCCAGCGACATTACACCGACGCCGCGCAGCCCTTCCATCCAGCCCATAATTTTCCCTTGCTCACTATGATCGCCCAGCAACGAGGCGGCTTTAATCGACACCGACCACAGCATTAAAATCGTCGTTATCGCAAAGGCGACCTGGGTAATGACTCCAACTTATTGATAGTGTTTTATGTTCAGATAATGCCCGATGACTTTGTCATGCAGCTCCACCG